>DASZXM010000559.1:0-3129 GCA_035546415.1 Pseudonocardiaceae bacterium | reverse complement strand
GAACGCCCGTTGCAGACGCTGCTGTCCGGCCCGGTCGGCGGCGCGATCGCGTCGGCGGAGCTGTCCCGGGGCATCGAACCGCGCGACTCCGGCCTGGTCGCGTTCGGCGGCGCCGGCCCGATGCACGCGGTGTTCCTGGCCCGCGAACTGGGCATCGCGGAGACCATCGTGCCGCGCTTCCCCGGTGCGTTCTCCGCGTGGGGCATGCTGCAGACCCGCATCCGCAAGGACGTCACGGAGCCGTACTTCTTCCTCGACGCCGACCTGGACGGCCGGGACATGTCGGCGGTCCTGACGGCGATGGAACGGGACACGGTGGCCACGCTGGCCGACGAAGGTGTCCCACCGGAACGGCGCACGGCGTCCCACGCGGTCGACATCCGTTACGCGGCACAGGAGTACACGCTCACGGTCCCGTTGACCGACGCGGCCGAACCGGCGTCCCCGGACTTCCTCAAGACCATCGCGGAACGCTTCGCCGAGCTGCACAAGAGCCGTTACGGCCACGCGAACCTGGGCGCGCCGATCGAGTTCGTGACGCTGCGCAGCACGGCGTTCGGCGACCTGGGCCGGCCGGAGCCGCAGAAGTGGCCACGCGCCGAGTCGGCGGACTTCCCGCACCAGGTGCGACAGGTGGTGTTCGGCGGCGAGCGCCGGGACACGGTCGTCGCGCGCCGGGACGACCTGTTCGCCGGCCACCGGTTCGCCGGCCCCGCCGTCATCGTCGAGGACACGGCGACGACCGTGGTGCCGCCGGACCACGAGGTGACGGTCGACGACATCGGCTCGCTGATCATTCGCGCGAAGGAGCAGGCATGACACCCGCTGCGTCGACGACGACCATCGACCCGGTCACGGTCGAGATCATCCGCAACGCGCTGAACTCGGCGGCGGACGACATGAACGCCACGCTGATCCGCTCCGCGTACACGCCGATCATCTACGAGTGCGGCGACTGCGTCGTGGCGCTACTGGACGTGAACCACCAGGTCCTCGGCCAGTCGGCGGGCCTGCCGATCTTCCTGGGCAACCTGGAGACGTGCACGAAGGCCACCGAGGAGTACTTCGGCAAGGACGTGTGGCAGCCCGGTGACGTGTGGATCCTCAACGACAGCTACCTGGGCGGCACGCACCTGAACGACGTGACGATCTTCGGCCCGGTCTTCGTCGGCGACACGCTCGTCGGCTTCACGGCGTCCCGCGCGCACTGGATCGACGTGGGGTCCAAGGACCCGGGCGGATCGATGGACTCGGTGGTGATCTTCCAGGAGGGCCTGAGCATGGGCCCGCAGAAACTGGTGTCCGGCGGCAAGGACGAGCGTGCCCTGATGGACACGATCGCCCGCAACGTCCGCTTCCCGTACCCGACGACCGGCGACATGCACGCGATGATCGCGTGCATCACGATGGGTGAGAAGCGCCTGCAGGAACTGGTGGAACGCTTCGGGCTGGAAACGCTGGAACTGGCCAGGGACGAGATCTTCCGCCAGACGGAGATGCTGGAACGCGCCACGATCGAGGCCATCCCGGACGGCGTGTACGCGGCGGAAGGCGTGCTGGACAACGACGGCATCGACCTGGACACGCCGGTCCCGATCCGGCTGCGGATCACGGTGTCCGGCGACACGATCGACTTCGACGTGACGGAGTCGGCGGACCAGACGGTCGGCCCGGTGAACTGCGGCGTGTCGCAGGCGGTGTCGGCGCTGCGCGTGGGCTACAAACTGCTGGTCAGCCCCGACCTGCCGGGCAACGGCGGTTCGTTCCGCACGATGACCACGCAGGTCAGGGAGGGATCGGTGCTCGGCGCCCGCTCCCCCGCGGCCTGCCAGTGGTACTTCTCCCACCTGGGCCTGCTCATCGACATGGTGGCCAGGGCGCTGGCACCGGCGATGCCCGACCGGGTCGCGGGCGCCAGCCACGGCGACTCGATGATCGTGCTCACGTCCGGCACCGACCCGCGCTTCGGCCGCGAGTTCGTCAGTCTGGAGGCCACGGTCGGGGGCTGGGGCGCGTGGCAGGGCTCGGACGGCGAGAGCGCCCTGATCAACAATGTCAACGGTTCGTTGAAAGACATCCCGATCGAGGTGTACGAGACGCGCTACCCGTGGCGTATCACGGAGTACCGGATCCGGCCGGACTCCGGCGGCTCGGGCACGTGGCGCGGTGGCAACGGTGTGATCAGGGAGTACGAGGCGCAGACGGACTGCTCGCTGTCCCTGTGGTTCGAACGGTCCCGGCAGCCGGCGTGGGGCCTGTTCGGCGGCGAGGACGCGGTGGGCCCGGAGGTGATCATCAACCCGGGCCGCCCCGACGAGCGGCGGATGCTGAAGGTCAACGGCGCGAAGCTGCGCAAGGGTGACGTGGTGCGGTGCGCGACGGGCGGCGGTGGCGGCTACGGCGACCCGGTGGAACGGGACGCGGCGGCGGTCCGCGAGGACGTCCTGGACCGCAATGTGACGCCCGCCATGGCCCTGCGCCGCTACGGCATTGTCACATCGGAGGAGGATGCCCCGTCCTAGGGGCATGACGCGAATCCCTCAGGTGCCGACCAGCGAAGCCGGCCTACTGACGAAACTGATCTACAGGTACTCCCGCCGCCGGTTCGGAGCGGTACCGGAACCGGTGGCGGTGCTGGCCCACCACGGCGCACTGCTGCGCTCGTACGGCATGGCGGAGGCGTTCATCGAACGGTCGGCGACGAAACTGCCGGCGGCAGTGCGCGACCTGGCGGTGTACCGGACGGCGACGAAGGTCGGCTGCCCGTGGTGCGTCGACTTCGGCACGATGCTGCAACAAAAGGCCGGCCTGGACATCGACCGACTGAAGGAAATCGACGACTACCGGACGTCGAAACACTTCACCGACCTGGACCGGTTGGTCATCGAATACGCGGACGCGATGACGGACCAACCGATGACGGTGACGGACGACCAGGTGGCCGAGCTGGACGGGCGGCTGGGCCACGAGGGCCTACTGGAACTGACGTACATGATCTCGGTGGAGAACCAACGCTCCCGCTTCAACCACGCCCTGGGCATCACAGCCCAGGGTTTCACCTCCGGCGACGCCTGCCAGGTCCCGTTGCCGTAGCAGACGACGGTGTCCCGGACCTGGTGTGGTGGCCGT
>DASZXM010000558.1:0-5036 GCA_035546415.1 Pseudonocardiaceae bacterium | reverse complement strand
GTTCGACCGTGACGCCGGTGTCGTCCTGCGCCAGCCCGGTGATCTCGACACCGCGCCGCACCGGAATGCCCAGCCTGGCCACCCATTGGGCCAGGATGCGTTCCACCTCCGGTTGCGGGACAAGGGAGACGAGGCTGCCCGGGCCGGTCCGGAAGTCCGGATCGGACGGATCGACGCGCGCCGGGTCCATGCCGAACATCCCGGCGAAGTGGCCGCCGATCTTCGGTCTGGACGCGCCGGGTGGCGGTGGAGCGCCACCGCCGGTCATGAAGCGGCTCACCATCGCCCGGTGCGCCGCCGTCAACTCCGGCAGCAGGCCGCGCCGGTCGAAGGCGTCGACGGTCGTCGTGTTCAGCCCACCGGCCTTGATCGTCGTGCTCGGCTCGGCGAGCCGCTCCAGCACGGCCACCGACACCCCGCGCAGCCCGAGTTCGGCCGCGACCATCAGGCCGACGGGTCCGCCGCCGGCCACCACCACGTCGTATGCGTCCATGCCCACAACACTATACCGAGTCAAAAATTTTGTCAGGTACACTTTTGCCATGGTCGCCGAGCCCGGGCTGCGCGAGCGCAAGAAGCAAGCCACCCGCCAGCGGATCTCCGACGTCGCGACGGTGCTGTTCGCCGAGCGCGGATTCGACAACGTGACGGTCGCCGAGGTGGCCGACGCGGCGAACGTCTCGAAGATGACGGTCTTCAACTACTTCCCGCACAAGGAAGAGCTCATCTTCGACCGGAGCGACGAGGCCGTCGAGCTGGTTGCGGCCGCGCTGCGCGGCCGGCCGGCCGGCGAGCCGGTGGTGCGGTCGCTGCACCGGCTCCTGCTGGACCTGATCGCGTCGGGACACCCGTTCGGCGGCGTCGGCGACAACCTGCCCCACTTCTGGCGGATCGTGAAGGACAGCCCGACGCTGCGCAACGCCGCCCGGCAAGCCGCCGACCAGCAGGAACACCAGCTGGTGACGTTGCTGCGCGAGCACGTCGAACCCCAGCCCGGCGACCCGCCGGCCGAACTGGTGGCCGCGCTCCTGGTGGCGCTGTACCGGACGATCCACCGGCAGGCCGTGCGCCTGGGCATGGCCGGTCGACCGGCCGACGAGGTCCGCCCGCGCATCGTAGCCCTCGTCGACCAGGGCTTCGGCTTACTGGAGACGTCGCTGCGCGACTACGGCGCCCACTAGCCGGCCGGATACGCCCGCCCTCATCGACCAGGGCTTCAGCCTGCTGGAGACCTCCCTGCGCGCCGGCTAACCCGCCAGCAACGCGTCCAGGCCGGCGGTGACCACGCGCTCGGTGTCCTCGCGGTACTTCAGCACCGCGCCCAGCGTCGCGGCGGCCGACTGCGCGTCCAGTTCGGTGCGGCCCAGCGCGAGCAGCGCGCCCGCCCAGTCCAGGGCCTCCGCGACGCCCGGCGGCTTGAGCAGCTCCATCTGCCGCAGCTTGCCCACCGCGGCGGACACCGACTTCGCCAGCCGCTCGTCGATGCCGGGCAGCCTGCGGGTCAGGATGGCCACCTCGCGGGCCAGGTCAGGGTGTTCCACCCAGTGGTAGAGGCACCGGCGCTTCAGCGCGTCGTGCACCTCACGGGTCCGGTTGGACGTGAGCACCACCACCGGCGGCACCTCGGCGCGCACCTCGCCCAGTTCCGGGATGGTCACGGCGTTCTCGCTCAGCACCTCCAGCAGGAACGCCTCGAACTCGTCGTCAGCCCGGTCCACCTCGTCGACCAGCAGCACGCACGGCGACTCGCGCAGCGCCCGCAGCAGCGGGCGGGCCAGCAGGAATCGCGGCGTGTAGAGGGACGCCTCGGCCGTGTCGGCGTCCAGATGGCCGTCGGCCAGCGCCTCCAGGGTGCGCAGGTGCAGCAGCTGCCGGGGGAAGTCCCAGTCGTAGAGCGCCTGCGCGGCGTCGATGCCCTCGTGGCACTGCAACCGGATCAGCGGCAGGCCCAGCGCCTCGGCGACGGCCAGGGCCAGGGCCGTCTTGCCGGTGCCCGGCTCACCCTCGCAGAACAGCGGGCGGCCCATCCGGACCGCGAGGAACGCCGCCGTGGCCAGGCCCGGATCGGCCAGATAGCCGACCGCGTCGAGGCGGGCCGCGAGGTCGTCCGGGCTGTTGAGTGCCGACTCCATGGGTCTGAGCTTAGGTGGCGTCAGGGTCGCGGTTCCGGGGCCGGTCAGGGTGCGACCCCGATGTCGCTGTCGCTCCGGTCGGCGAATCTTGAGCCATGAACGAGAACACCACGATGCGCAACGACAACCCGGTCCGTGCCTTCCGGCGCAGCAGGGACGACCGCATGATCGCCGGTGTGTGCGGCGGCGCCGCCAGGATGCTCGGCATCGACACCGCACTGCTGCGGGTGATCCTGGTGGCCGCCACCGTGTTCGGCTTCGGCGCGGGGGCGCTGGCGTACCTGATCTGCTGGATCGTCGTGCCCGAGGAGTGAAACCCCGTCCCGGGTGGTGGCTCCCCTCCTACCACCCGGAACGGGGCCTGGCGGCAACCCCCAAGTACGCCGCCGGGCCGAGCCGTCGTCAGGCGCTGCGGCTCGGGGTCAGCAGGCCGTGCAGCCGTGGCGGCATCCGCTTCTCCAGGCCGAACGGCTCCAGATGGGCCTGGAACACCTCGTTGAACGCCCGTTCCACGCTCGCCGTGTCCCAGTTGTCGTTCGTGAGGATCGGCTGCTTCAGGTACGGCTGGCCGACGACGTGCAGTTCGCGGCCGTTGCACCGGATCAGCTGCCCGGTGATGCCGGCCGACCGGTCGCTCAACAGGAACATGACCAGTGGCGCGACCTTGCCGGGTGTGCGTTCCGGCGGGGTCGCGCGCAGGCTGCGTTCCGACTCCCACACCATCCTCGTGTGAGCGACCGGACACACCGCGTTCACGCGGATGTCCAACGCGTCCAGGTCCAAAGCCCACGAATAGGTCAACGAGGCGACCGCGCCCTTGCTGGCCGCGTAGGCGGCGAGCTTGCGCTGGCCCAACAGCGCGCCGGACGCGATGTTGACGATCGACCCCGCCGTGCCGGTCTCGCGCATCGCGCCGATGGCCGCCAGGCCGCAGTGGAACAGCCCGAAGAAGTTGACCTCGAACAGCTCACGCATCCGGTCCGGGCTGTCCTCCCAGGGCGACGCCTCGTAGTTGATGCCCGCGTTGTTGACCAGGCCGTCGATCCGGCCGTACTTGTCCACGCACAGGTCGATGATCGCGGCGGCGTCCGACGGCTGGGCCACGTCGTGCCCGCTGGCCACGGCGTCCCCGCCGTAGGCCCGGATGTGCTCCGCGGTGCGTTCGGCCAACTCGTGGTCGACGTCGTTGACCACGAGCCGCGCACCCGCGTGCGCGGCATGGATGGCGTACGCCTCCCCGAGCCCGCGTCCGCCGCCGGTGATCACGACGGCCTTCCCGTCCAGGATCCCCATGCTGGCTCCCTCCAGCGGCGGGCCGCAGCAGCGCGGCCCCGTCTCACACCCGTCGGCATCAGAATCGGACAAGGGTCGACTCGGTGGGAGTTGGACCTCGGCGAAGGGTCACGTCACTGCGCCGAACGGGCGACCGTGACCAGTCGAACGGTACGGCCGGGCCGATCAGCCGGTTTGCCGAGGGAGGACGGCTGTCACCCGCTGAAACGCCTGCTGACCGTTCGTCGGTCACGGAGTGCCGCAAGGCGAAGCACAGTGGGTACCCACAGATCCATCCACAGACGTGCACAACTCACTCGGCCGAACGGCCCAATGATCACCCCGGGTGACTACCGCCCGGTAAACAGACCGCTGGCCCGGACACGTGGTGTCCGGGCCAGCGGTTACCGAGTGTGGACCCCGACGGGGGTCCGTACAGCGACGGCTGGATCAGAAGTCCATGTCGCCCGCGCCGGGAGCGGCGGGAGCGGCAGGGGTCTTCTCCGGCTTGTCGGCCACGACGGCCTCGGTGGTCAGGAACAGCGCCGCGATCGACGCCGCGTTCTGCAGCGCGGAACGGGTCACCTTGGCCGGGTCGATGATGCCGGCCGCGACCAGGTCCTTGTACTCGCCGGAGGCGGCGTCCAGACCCTGGCCAGCGGGCAGGTTCTTGACCTTCTCGGCCACCACGCCGCCTTCCAGGCCGGCGTTGACCGCGATCTGCTTGAGCGGGGCCTCCAGCGCGACCTTGACGATGTTGGCACCGGTGGCCTCGTCACCGTCCAGGCCCAGACCGCCGAAGGCGTCCTTGGCGGCCTGCAGCAGGGCCACGCCACCACCGGCGACGATGCCCTCCTCCACGGCGGCCTTGGCGTTGCGCACCGCGTCCTCGATGCGGTGCTTGCGCTCCTTGAGCTCGACCTCGGTGGCGGCACCGGCCTTGATCACCGCGACGCCGCCGGCCAGCTTGGCCAGCCGCTCCTGCAGCTTCTCGCGGTCGTAGTCGGAGTCGCTCTTGTCGATCTCGGCGCGGATCTGGTTGACCCGGCCCTGGATCTGGTCGGCGTCGCCGGCGCCTTCGACGATGGTGGTCTCGTCCTTGGTCACCACGACCTTGCGGGCGCGGCCCAGCAGGGACAGGTCGGCGTTGTCCAGCTTGAGGCCGACGTCCTCGCTGATCAGGGTGCCACCGGTGAGGATGGCCATGTCCTGCAGCATCGCCTTGCGGCGGTCACCGAAGCCGGGGGCCTTCACGGCGACCGACTTGAAGGTGCCGCGGATCTTGTTGACGACCAGGGTGGCCAGGGCCTCGCCCTCGACGTCCTCGGCGATGATCAGCAGCGGCTTGCCGGCCTGCATGACCTTCTCCAGCAGCGGGAGCAGGTCCTTGACCGTCGAGATCTTCGAGCCGAACAGCAGGACGTACGGGTCGTCCAGGACCGCTTCCTGACGGTCGGGGTCCGTGACGAAGTAGCCGGACAGGAAGCCCTTGTCGAAGCGCATGCCCTCGGTGAGCTCCAGCTCAAGACCCAGGGTCTGGCTCTCCTCGACGGTGATGACGCCTTCCTTGCCGACCTTGTCCATCGCCTCGGCGATCAGCTCACCGATGGTCGAGTCGGCAGCCGAGATCGA
>DASZXM010000557.1:0-2784 GCA_035546415.1 Pseudonocardiaceae bacterium | reverse complement strand
GGGCCACGGCGACACGTGGCGTGCCCGGCGTGCCGGCCAGGTTCAGGCCGCTGCCGATGACGTGCGTGAACGAACTCTGCGCACCAGGGGAACCACCGGCGACACCGCCGGTGCCGTGCGCGTTGGAATCGGACGAACCAGCCGGCTGCAGCGGAGGCAGCATGGGGGTGTGCGGCATGGCACCGGACGATGCCGGCGTGGACCGCACCGGTGCCGGCAGCTGAATCGGCGGACCGGCGGTGTGCTTGTGCGGAACGGAAACGACCGTCACGCGGGGCGGCACCGGCACGGCGGCGGCCTGCGGCGTCACCGGTTCGGCGACGGCCTCGACCGGCTGCGCGTGCACGACCGGCGTCACGGCCGCCACCAGATCCGCCGCCGGCCGCACGGCCGGGGTGACCTTGTCACCGACGCCGCTGACCGCCAGGTGCACCTGCCGCGTCACCTTGCCCAGATCGGCGTCGGCCAGACCGGTGTCGGCCAGACCGCTGTCCGGCAGTGCAGCACCGGACAGTGCGTCGCCCCGCAACGGGTTGCTCGGCAGCGCGGCCGGCTTCAGGTCCGGAGTGGACACCTGTGTGACGGCATCGTCCACGCCACCGACCACCGACGGGACGGACGGCACGGTGGGCAGTTCGTCCGCGTTGGCGGAACCGGCGCACAGCAGCCAGCCGAGCACCGTCACCGCGAACGCACCGCCGAGGACCAGCAGGACGCGGACCAGCAGCCGGCGCACACGGCCGGCCGCGAGCCACACTCGCTGGTCCACAACGGACACTCGGTTCCTCCAGAACGGAAAGACGATCTGGAGGGGAAGACTGGCAGTAACGCCCGACGCACGCACGCCCATCGGCCACTGTTCGCCGGATCGTGTGAATTCGGCGGTCGGCACTGCCGCCGTGGCGAAGATCACCTCACGGGTGGCGTCCGGCGCTGGTCACGTCCGATTCGGTATGGCGAACGGCGCCCGCGCGGGTGGCATGCTGGGACCCTGCGGACCTGGTCCGGTACAACGTGGCGTTCCTGGGGAGACGATCGGTCGTGGAGTTCTGCGTGCTCGGTGGACTGGCGGTCCGCTCGGCGCGGGGACCGCTCGCCATCGGCGGGCAGAAACCGAGAACGGTGCTGGCAGTGCTGTTGTTGCACGCCAACGCCACCGTGCCGGTGGCCCAGCTGGTGGACGCCGTCTGGCCGGGCGGCGCGCCGGCGTCGGCCGCGAAGAACCTGCAGACGTACGTGTGGACGCTGCGCAGGACGCTCACCGAACCAGGCGACATCGAACCGAGGATCGCGACCCGGCCGACCGGCTACCGGCTGCTGCTCGGTGACGGTGAACTGGACCTGCTGGAGTTCGAGCGCCTGGCCGAGGAGGGCAGGCGGCTGCGGCCGACCGACGCGGCCGCGGCCGGCGAGCGGCTACGGGCGGCGCTCGCGCTGTGGCGCGGCCCGCTGCTGCCCGACCTCGCGGACGTGCCCGCGCTGGCGGCCGAGGCCGCGCGGGTCGACGAACTGCGGCACGTCACCGTGGAGGAGCGGGTCGAGGCGGATCTCGCGCTGGGCCGGCACACCGACCTGGTGGCGGAGCTGTCCTCGCTGGTCGCGGCCCTGCCGACGCGGGAACGGTTACGCGGCCAGCAGATCCGCACGCTGCACCGGTGCGGCAGGCGGGCCGACGCACTGGCCGCCTACCAGGACCTGTGCGACCGGCTGGGCGGCGAGCCGGGCCCCGAGCTGCGCCGGCTGCACCAGGCCGTGCTGCGGTCGGACGCCACGGACCAGCCGGCGCGCGTGCGGACCGTGCCGGCACAGCTGCCGGCCGACACGGCCGAGTTCACCGGCCGTGTCGAGCACCTGCGGCAACTGGACACGGCCGACGCCCGCGTGATCACCGTCGTCGGCAGTTCCGGCATCGGGAAGACGTCGCTGGCGGTGCACTGGGCGCACCGGGTCCGCGACCGGTTCCCGGACGGCCAGCTGTACGTCAACCTGCGCGGCCGCACGGCGCCGCTGCCGGCCGCGATCGCGATCGCGCAGTTCCTCCGTGCGCTCGGTGTGGCGCCGGAACAGGTGCCGGTCGCGGAGGACGAGGCAGCCGGCCTGTACCGGTCGCTGCTGGCCGACCGGCGGATGCTGATCCTGCTGGACGACGCGCGGGACGCCGAACAGGTGCGGCCGCTGCTTCCCGGCAACCCCGCCTGCCAGGTCCTGGTGACCAGCAGGAACCGGCTGGCCGGACTCGTCGCCAGGGACGGTGCCCGGCCGCTGGCACTGGACGTGCTGCCGCCCGACGAGGCGGTCGTGCTGCTGCGCAGGCTGGTCGGACCGTCGCGGGCCGGTGAACCGGTCGCCGCGCTGGCGCCCGCGTGCGGTTTCCTACCGCTGGCGATGCGGATCGCCGCCGCCCACCTGGCCACCCGGCCGAACCTGCGGATCACCGACTACGTGGCGGCGCTCGGCGGGCCGGACCGGTTCGCCGCATTGCGGGTGGAAGGCGACCCGGAATCGGCGGTGACGGTCGCGTTCGACCAGTCCTACCGCACGCTCGACGAGGACACCCGCAGGCTGTTCCGGCTGCTGTCGGTCGCACCCGGCCCGGACGTGTCGGCGGCCGCCGCGACCGTCCTGGCCGGCAGCCCCGCAGGCGTGCTGCTGGAACGGCTGGTCGCCGGCCACATGGTCGCCGAGCCGGGAGTCGCGCGGTACGCGATGCACGACCTGCTGCGGCTGTACGCGCAGCAACAGGCGTCGGCCGACCCGGAGTCGGCGGACGCCCGGCAGCGGCTG
>DASZXM010000556.1:0-8561 GCA_035546415.1 Pseudonocardiaceae bacterium | reverse complement strand
AGTCGCGACCAGCCGCGGCACATGCTCATGGTCTGCCTCCACCCGCAGCAGCACGTCAG
Source organism: Pseudonocardiaceae bacterium (assembly GCA_035546415.1). Classification (GTDB taxonomy): domain Bacteria; phylum Actinomycetota; class Actinomycetes; order Mycobacteriales; family Pseudonocardiaceae; genus DATEPR01. The sequence goes on along the minus strand of DASZXM010000556.1, from coordinate 8,502 downwards.
GTGCGAGAGCTTACGCTCTCGTAGCCCGGCTCGTCTGCCCTTACGTCGCCCTGATCATGGTCAATGGCACGCTTAGGGAGATGAGTACGTCCCCGCCGCCCAGGCGGCGGGTGTTGTGGCGCTCGCCCTGGGCATGGCCGCCCGCTGGCATCACGCTGGCTGCCCTCGCCAGCCAGTGGTTCGGTGGCGTGGCTGCTCTGACCGTGCTCCTGGTGCTGGGCGTCGTCGCCGTACTTGGTCTCGCAGGGCTGACGTCCTCGCTGGTCAGGTGGCTAGTTCCGCTCCGCCGCCTGTTCCGTAGGTAGACATGCGTCAGAATGCGACACCGAATCGAGCGCGACCAGGGCGCCTTGTAGCCCTACAAAGGCAAGAACGATGACCCACCGTCCGGATTCTCCAGTTGCTCTTGAGTCTGGTGCGACCGACTGTCCGAGGTGGACACTCACAATGATCATCCGGAATATGAACAAGGCCCGATGACCTGCTGTAATAGACAGGTCATCGGGCCTTGGTTCGAGTGGAGCTGAGGGGATTCGAACCCCTGACCCCCACACTGCCAGTGTGGTGCGCTACCAACTGCGCTACAGCCCCGGGCCGGAGTGGTGCACTCCGTGCCGTGTGAGCAGTACCGTACCTGACGGCTCGTGCCGCACGAAATCCGGGGGTCGTGTGGCTTAGCCTGTCGGTGTGAAGGTGACCGAGCCGGACTACGTCGTCCCGCTGACCGACCCCGATGCCGAGGGTATCGATCCGGAGCGGCGCCGTGTGGTGCAGGAACGTCGGTTGCGGGCGCTCGTGGATCGGCTGTTGTCGGCCAACGGGCTGCAGGCCGAGCGGTTGCGGGGTGTCGGGATCACCGCTGGTAGCGAGGTGAACCTCACCGACCTCGCGTCGCTACCCATGGTGACCAAGCAGGACCTCTGGGAGCACTATCCGACCGGGCTGCGGGCCGTGGACGATGACCAGATCGTGTGCGTTCATGGCTCGTCGGGTACTGGTGGGCGGCCGACGCTGGTGCCCTACACGGCCCAGGACGTGGACATCTGGGCCCAGGTGATGGCCCGTGCGCTCGGTGGGGCCGGTGCGACCCGGCGCAGCATCGTGCACAACGCCTACGGTTACGGGCTGTTCACCGGCGGTCTGGGCATCCACCACGGGGCGATGCGGCTCGGTGCCACCGTGTTGCCGATCTCCGGTGGGATGACCGACCGGCAAGTGAAGTTGATCACCGACCTGCGGCCGGACATTCTCACCTGCACGCCGTCCTACGCCGTGCACCTTGGCGAGGCCATGCGCGACAACCCGCCGACGTCGCTCAGGGCCGGGATCTTCGGCGCCGAGCCCTGGACCGACGGGTTGCGGGCGCAGATCGAACGGCTGTTGGGGCTCACCGCGCTCGACATCTACGGGTTGTCCGAGGTCATCGGCCCCGGCGTGGCGTGCGAGTCGCTGGACTCCGGTGGGCTGCTCAACGTCGCCGAGGACCACTTCTACGTCGAGGCCGTCGACGACGCCGGGCAGCCGGTGCCGGACGGCACGCCCGGCGAGTTGGTGTTCACCACGCTCACCAAGACCGGGATGCCGCTGCTGCGGTACCGGTCGGGGGACGTGGCCACGCTGGCCGACCCGCTGCCCGGAGCACCGCGCACGCTGCGCCGGATGTCGAAGATCCTCGGCCGGGTCGACGACATGCTGGTGATCCGCGGGGTCAACGTCTACCCCACCGAGATCGAGGCCGTCCTGCTCGCCGACCGGCGGGTCAGCCCGCACTACCTGCTCGTCGAGGACCGGCGCCAGGCCTCCCGGCCGGAGCTGCGGATCGCCGTCGAGCCTGCCGGTGAGACCGACGAGACGGCCCTGAAACGGGACCTGGAGCACGCGCTGCGGGAACGGCTGGCTGTGGGCGGTGTCGTCGCCGTCGTGGCGACCGGTGGGGTGCCGCGCACCGAGACGGGCAAAGCGAAGCGGCTCGCCCGATGGTTCGAGGGCGAGCCGCCTGTCGCTGGGTTGGTGTAGCCGTCAGCTGGTCGGGTAGGCCGCCTTGACCAGGTCGGACAGCCACGTCGTGTCCGACTGCCAGTTGATCGTCTTGCCGTCGGCCACGATCGTCGGCGTGCCGAAACCCTTCTGCCCGCTCTGGTCGGTCTGGAACAGCGCCTGGTCCTTCTCGGCGTTGTCCAGGTTGGTCTGGATCTGTTTCTCGTACGTCTTGTCGTTCACCAACTGGTCGAACTCCGCACCGCTGACACCCAGCCGGCTGGCCAGGTTGGACAGCTGGGCCTGTGTCCAGCCGGGACCGTTCTCCTGCGGCTGCTTCTGGTACAGGCTGTAGTGGTAGTCGATGAACTTGTCGGGTGCGACCGTCGCGACCGCGAGCGCCGTGTTCGCCGACATCAGCGAGTAGCCGGCCGGCACGGAACTGTTGTCCAGCAGGTTGAGCATGTGGTAGCGGACCTTGATCGTCCCGGCCTGCAACTGCTTGGCGATGTCGTTGAAGTACGTGGACTCGAACTCGCCGCAGACGGGGCACATGAAGTCCTCGTAGGCGTCGATCGTGACCTTCGCCGCGGGCTTGCCGACCAGCACCGTGGCGTTGGCCTTGTCGATCGTGGCCGAGTAGGCGTTCGCGCCGGACACCGTCTTGGCCGGGATGACCGTCTGCGCCGCCTCGTCGCTGCGGTGCTTCGTGTAGAGGACGCCGCCGATCACCACGCCCGCGATGACCACGACGATCACGATCGCGCCGATGATCTTCGTCAGGTCCTTCTTGGTGCCACGGGCGGCGGCCACCGCACGTGCCGCCGCGGCGGCCGACTGCTTCTGCTTCTGCTTGCGATTGTTCCGTTGGGCGCCGCCCACGATCATGCTCTCCCTACGGCCGACGGCTTCGATCCCGCGTCGTCGGCATCATCCGGTTCGTCTTGTGGGTTCTCCGGCCGCCGGCCGCCCAGCCAGCCGTCCACGGAGAACAGGGACCTCGGCCGCACGGCCAGCCACACGGCCAGCACGAGGAAGCCGGTGTCCCGGAGGATCTCCTGCGGGTACTGCGTCTGACCTGCGGCGACCTGGCCGCCACCGCCGAAGCAGCCGCAGTCGATGGTCAGCCCGCGTGCCCACGACTGGGCGACACCCGCGATGTACACGACCAGCAGCACGGCGGACAGCACACCCATCAGCCGGTGTCCGACACCCAGCAGCACCAGCAGCCCGAACGCCAGTTCCAGGAACGGCAGCACGCCGGCGACCGGCGCGACCAGGCCATCGGGCAGCACCTGGTACGCCTTGACGGCCGCGAACGTCTGGTTCGGGTCGGCGGCTTTGATGGCACCGGAGATCAGCCAGACAGCGGCGAGGCCGAGCCGGAAGACCGTGCCTACCACGTCCAGCAGCTTGGGCGAGAGTCGGGCCACGGGCAGAAGGTTACCGGCGAAGGCTGAGGGGCGGCTGAGACCCGTCACCTCCGGACAGGTGGTCACTGGGGTAACAGTTGCCACAATCGCCACGCGCGGGTCAGGACAGCCACACCTTCGATAGGTTGTCCTGACCCGGTCATGGCTCTCACCTGCACTTATTCTCATCCTGGTGGACATGAGCAGAGCGGGAACGGCGGAGATCGGGCACACGCACTCGGACGTGTCCGGTGGCTGGCTGCGGCCGGCCGTCTTCGGCGCGATGGACGGCCTGGTGACGAACATCGCCCTCGTCGCGGGCGTGGGAGGAGCCCACGCGAGCGGCCGGGTGATCGTGTTGACGGGCATCGCGGGCCTGGTCGCGGGCGCCTTCTCCATGGCACTCGGCGAGTACACGTCGGTCGGCACGCAGAACCAGGCGGTCAAGGCCGAGGAGGCGGTGGAGCGCGCCGAGATGGAGCGCAACCCGGACGCCGAACAGGCCGAACTGGTCCAGATGTACCGCGACATGGGCCTGTCGCAGAGCACGGCCGAACTGGCCGCGGAGGAGATCCACGCCAACCCGGACGTGGCGGTCCGGGTGCACCTGACCCAGGAACTGGGCCTGGACCCGCAGGAACAGCCGTCGCCGGTGGTGGCGGCGGTGTCCTCGTTCCTGTGCTTCGCACTAGGAGCGATCTTCCCGCTGCTCCCGTTCCTGTTCGGCTTCCAGTCCCTCTGGCTGGGCCTGGGCATCGGCGGAGTGGGCCTGTTCACGGCGGGAGCCCTGGTAGCCCGCTTCACCCAACGCCCCTGGTGGCAAAACGGCCTCCGCCAACTCCTCTTCGGCGCAATAGCAGCAGCAGCCACCTACGGAGTAGGAGCCCTAATAGGAGTAACAGCCAGCTAACGACAACGAACAATCACCACCAAGCAAACAACAGCGACCAACCGCAGCAAGCAACACCAGCGACTCCAACAAGGCCACGGAAGCGGTAACAGGCGCTGGTCCCCACCCAAGGCAACCAGGCTGGAACGCAAGAAGCTCGGAACGTGGGGGTCCGGGGGCTCGGCCCCGGAAGAAACGACGAGCGAGCCCGGCGAAGACGCGAAGCGTCAAGCAGGGCTCGCCCACGAGCGAGTGGAGGTGCCGGGAATCGAACCCGGGTCCTCTGTCGCCTCGACAGGGCTTCTCCGTGCGCAGTTCACTGTGCCTCTACTCGACCCCACCGATCACGTGAACAAGCCGGTGTGACGGGCCCAGTCGCTGTGAATGTCCCGATCAGCATCCGCGACCGATGCTGGCGGTGAGCCTCCTAGCTGATGCCGGCAGACCGGGGCGGAGGCGCCCCCGGGCCGACAGACTCGCACTCGCTCAGGCGGCGAGGGCGAAGTCGCGCTTGACGTTAGTCTTGGCGCTTATTGGTTTGCGATGACGCTTGAGGTGGTCTCTCGCCTGCACCTGCACGCTTCCCCTGACTCAACGTCCAGAGTCGAAACCGTTCACCCCCTTGTTGGTGGTCTACCCCTCCAGTATAGGGCCAGGACCTGATCTGATCATCTCACTTAACCGCTGCCGGCGATGAGCGCGACCGCGGCGGCCGCGAGGACCAGTCCGATCCGTTGCACCGTTCCGGTGTGTTCCTTGAGCACGAACCGGGCGAGCAGGACCGTTGCCGCGGGGTACAGGGACGTCAACACGCTGACCACGGACAGCATTCCGCCGCGCAGGGCGTAGAGGAAGGTGCCGTTGGCGAGGATGTCGAGTGCGGCCGCGGCGAGCGTGAGCCGCAGGGTGGGGCCGGTGGGTAGGCGACGCTGACCGGTGGCCAAGCCGCTGACCAGCACCAACACCGATGCGGACGCCCGGGACGACACCAGCGGCCACAGGCCGGTGTCCGAGCCGACCTGGTCGAGGAGCACGAAGTAGACCGCGAACGCGATGCCGGAGCCGGCTGTGAGCCACGCCACTCTGGCGGTGAACCGAACGGGTGATCCTTCGTCGACCGCCGTGTTCTCCTGCCGGCTGACCAGCACGACCGCGACGACCGCGATCCCGGCGCCGACGAGGGCCAGTGGGCCGGGCCGCTCGCCCCACAGGATGCCGACGCCCAGCGGCAGGCCGGCGACCAGCAGCGACGTCAGCGGTGACACGACGCTCATGGGGCCCGCGGCGAGTGCCGCGTAGAACCAGATGATCGCCAGGCCGCTGACCACGCCGGCGGCGGCGCCCATGAGCATGCCGTGCCACGTGAGGGCGCCACCGGCGAGCGGGGCGATCGCGAGGAGGCCGGCGAAGCCGACCGGGTAGGACAGCATGACGACGCCGAGCACCGCCGTGCGGCGGGAGGCGAGGCCGCCGACGAAGTCGCTGACGCCGTAGCCGAGCGCTGCGATCAGCGACAACATCAGGGCGGACACCGGCCGATTGTCACTCAGGGTGCACGAAGCACCGGTCCGGGGGCGACCGGAAGTGGCCTGCGCCACCGGGGTGGGGACAGCCCTACCCGGGATCGGCCTGCCCACCTGATGGCCCGAGACGCGCGGAAGCGGCATTCTGCTGGTGACACGATCGAACGACCGGGGGCGACAGTGACGGACCGCACACCCAAACCGGGCCTGTTCGGGTCCCTGGCCTACCTGGCGGCCGCGTTCCCGCTCGGTTTCGCCACCGGGATCGGTCTGTTGGTGCTGACGGTCACCGGGATGGCCGTGACGACCGTCTGGGTGGGTGTGCCGGTGCTGATGGTGGTCACCATGCTGTGGCGCGGCGCCGCGGTGACGGAGCGTGCTTGGATGCGCACCACGCTGGGCGTCGACATCCCGGCGCCCTACCGCCCGCTGGTGGAGGGCTCGGTGTTCCGGCGTTGGCGGGGCAAACTGGCCGACCCGGCCACCTGGCGCGACATCGTCTACGTCGTGCTGCGGCTGCCGCTGTGCGTGGCGGAGTTCGTGCTGTTCGTCCTTTTCTGGGTGTACTCGCTGGCGTTGCTGTCGCTGCCGCTGTGGGCGGCGAAGCTCCCCGCGGACGACGCCATGAACCTGCCCAACCTGAACCTGCAGATGGTCCGCGTCCACACCGCAGGCCAGGCGCTGCCCTACGCCCTCGTCGGCGTGATCCTGTTGCTGCTCGGCATCCTGGTCACGCCGCGGATCGCACAGTTCCAGGCGATCGTCGCCAGGGCGCTGCTCGGACCGACCGCCGCCGCCCAGTTGGCCGTGACCGCGCAGCGGCTGCAGGCGAGCCGGGCCAGGGGCGTGGACGCGGCCGAGGCGGAGCGCAGGCGCATCGAACGCGACCTGCACGACGGAGCGCAGCAGCGCCTGGTGGCCGTGGCGATGACGCTGGGCAGGGCGAAGACGAAGCTGGACTCCGACCCGGAGTCGGCACGGGACCTGATCGACGAGGCGCACGCGGACGCCAAGCAGGCCGTCGCGGAACTGCGCGACCTGGCACGGGGCATCTACCCGGCCGTGCTCGGCGACCGCGGGCTGGACGCCGCGCTGTCCGCGCTGGCGGCGCGCAGTCCGGTGCCGGTGGACGTGGAGGTCGACGTGGAGCCGCGCCCACCGACCGCCGTGGAGAGCACCGCTTACTTCATCGTCGCCGAGGCGCTGACCAACGTGGCGAAGTACTCGTCGGCGACGTGGGCGAAGGCGACCGTGAAACGGGACGGTGACTCGGTGATCGTGCAGGTGTTGGACAACGGCATGGGCGGCGCCGAGCTGCGGCCGGGCGGTGGGTTGGCCGGGCTGGCCGACCGGGCTGCCACCATTGACGGCGTGATGACCGTGCACAGCCCGGCCGGCGGGCCCACCGTGGTGACGGCGGAGCTGCCGTGCGTGTGGTGATCGCCGAGGACTCGGTCCTGCTGCGGGAGGGTATCTGCCGGCTGCTCGCCGACGAGGACATCGACGTGGCCGCCGCCGTCGCGGACGGCACGACACTGTTGGCCGCCGTCGCCGAGCACTCCCCCGATCTGGCCATTGTGGACGTCCGGATGCCGCCGACGTTCACCGACGAGGGCCTGCGCGCCGCCGTCGAGACACGGGAACGGCGGCCGGGTCTGCCGATCCTGGTGCTGTCGCAGTACGTGGAGGAGCGCTACGCCGTCGAACTGGTCGCCGGTGGCGCCCAGGGCGTCGGCTACCTGCTGAAGGAGCGGGTGGCCGACGTCGCCGAGTTCGTCGCGGCCGTGCGCCGGGTCGCGGACGGTGGCACGTGCATCGACCAGGAGGTCATCACGCAGCTGCTGGTGCGCAGGCGCAACCCGGTGGACGCGTTGTCGCCCCGCGAGCGCGAGGTGCTGGAGCTCATGGCGCAGGGCATGACGAACGGCGCGATCGCCGGCCGGCTGGTCGTGTCCGACGGTGCCGTGGAGAAGCACATCGGCAACATCTTCGCCAAGCTCGGCCTGGAGCCGCGGCCCGAGGAGCACCGCAGGGTGCGGGCCGTGCTGACCTACCTGGAGCAACGCTGACGGTGGGGCTGCCCCCACCGTGAAGAGACCGGCCTGCACCGCTGTGTTCGCGCCGCCCGTCCGGGAGTCTCGATATGACGGAATCGGACTCGGGGGGTAGGTCGGGATGGCCACGGTCGTCGCTACACGGACACGCACGCGGGACCCGTTCGTCGATCTGTTGCGCACCACGGCGATCCTCGTGGTGGCGGGTGGGCACTGGATCATGCCGGTGTTGCACCGGGACGGCGGCACGCTGGTCGCCGGCAACTCGCTGAGCACGCCGGGCTGGTGGACGCTGACGTGGGCGCTGCAGGTGATGCCGGTGTTCTTCTTCGCCGGTGGCGCGGCGAACTTCCATTCCTACCAGGCGGAACTGGACCGCGGCGGGAACGCCCGCAGCTGGCTGGCGGCGCGGCTGTGCCGGCTGACGGTGCCGGTGCTGCCGCTGCTCGCGGTGTGGCTGGTGCTGCCCGACGTGCTGCGCGGCTTCGGTGTTCCCGATCAGCCGGTGGTGTTGGCGGCCGGTGTCGTCGGGCAGCTGCTGTGGTTCCTGGCGGTGTACGTGCTGACGGTGGCCGCCGTCCCGCTGATGCGGCGGTTCGGCCCGACCGCGGCCGTGGTGCTCGGCGGCGCCGCGCTCGGCGTGGACG
>DASZXM010000555.1:0-1620 GCA_035546415.1 Pseudonocardiaceae bacterium | reverse complement strand
CACCGCGTTCGTCATGACCCTGGTCGGCGTCGTGTTCGGCCTGCTGTACAAGCCGTTCAACACCGGACTGACCAACCTCGGTGACTTCGTCACGCACAACGCCGTCGTCGGCGGTGGCATCTACGGCACGATCAACCGCCTGCTGATCCCGTTCGGCCTGCACAACGTCATCAACGCCGTGGTGTGGACCGTGTTCGGCACGTTCAACGGCGTGCACGGCGACCTGAACCGGTTCTTCGCGCACGACCCGTCCGCCGGTGCGTTCATGACGGGCTTCTTCCCGATCTTCATGTTCGCCCTGCCCGCGGCTGCCCTGGCCATCTGGCGCACGGCGCACCCGTCGCAGAAGAAGATCGTCGGCGGCATCATGCTGTCCGCGGCGCTCACGTCGTTCATCACCGGCGTGACCGAGCCGATCGAGTTCTCGTTCATGTTCGTCGCGTGGCCGCTGTACATCATCCACGCGGTGCTCACCGGTTCGTCGCTGGCGATCACCAACGCGCTGGGCATCCACGACGGGTTCAGCTTCTCCGCCGGTGGCATCGACTACCTGCTCAACTGGGGCATCGCGACGAAGCCGTGGTTGCTCCTCCTGATCGGTGTCATCTACGCACTGATCTACTATTTCCTGTTCACGTGGGTGATCAGGAGGTGGAACCTGCGGACGCCGGGCCGGGAGGAGGACACCGACGCCGAGGTGGCGTCCGGTGGTGCCGTCGCCTACGAGTCCCCGGCCGAGCGCACGGCAGTCAACTGACGAGCACGACGGTCAACTGACAAGCTCAGCGGTCAACTGACAACTCGACGAAGGAGCCCTCACATGCCGGAACGACGTGTCACGGTCGGCAGCAAGGTCGGGCTGCACGCCCGCCCGGCGGCCGTGCTCGCCAAGGCAGCGGCAGCGCAGTCGGTGGCGATCACCATCCGGAAGGGTGACGGCCAACCCGTCGCCGCGGGCAGCGTGCTCAACCTGATGACGCTGGGCGCGATGCACGGCGACGAGGTCGTGCTCGCCGCCGAGGGCGATGGTGCCGACGCCGCACTCGACGAGATCGCCGCGCTGGTCGTGGCCGACCTCGACGAAGGCCCCGCGGCGCGGTAGGGCGACGCGAGCGTCAGGCACCAGTGAGCACGGGGTGTGGCTGTCCGTTCCCCCGACCCGGGCGGCCACACCCCGTCACCATGCCCGGATTCACCGTGTGCCAGGGCCGTTCACGACGTCACGCGGGTGAACGTGACCTCCAACGGCGTGAACCCGTGCCGCTGGTAGAAGCGGATCGCGCCCTCGTTGGCGGCGTACGCGGTCACCCGCAACTGTTCCGCGCCGCGTTCGGCCGCCCACTCCCGGAACTGACCCACCAGCCGCGAACCGACACCGGTCCCGCGCCATTCCGGCCGCACGAACATGCTGATCAGGAAGGCCCGCGGCACCGTCCACATGGACGACGGCGCGGAGAACCCGCCGAGCAGGTGACCGACGACGTCCGCCCCCGCCACCGCGGCGAGGACGAGCTTGTCCCGGTCGGCGAGGTCGGCCGCGGCGTGCTCGGCGCCGTGATCCCGTGCCCAGTGCGGGTTGCGGAACGGGTCACGGGTGGCCGCGTCCTCGGCGGCCAGGCC
>DASZXM010000554.1:0-3784 GCA_035546415.1 Pseudonocardiaceae bacterium | reverse complement strand
GACCGTCGGTGACACCGCCGGCGGTGCCCAGCCCCTCACACCCGCCGTCGTCGCGCGACTCGCCGAGGGACCCAAGAAACCCGTCATTGTCGTGCTGCGCAACCAGCACCCCGAGGACCCGCCCAGCAAGTCCGCGACGATCGGTGCCCGCCGGGCCGCCGTCACCCAGTCCGACCAGCGCGCCCTCGTCACACAGGCCAGGCAGGCCGGCGCCACGCACGTCACCCAGTTCAGCGTCGTCAACGGTTTCGCTGCCACGATGACCGCCGCCGAGAGCCAACACCTCGCCGCCCAGCCGCAGGTCGCCGCCGTCGTCCCCGATCTGCCGATCAAGCTCGCCACCCCGATCACACCGACCGACACCGCGCGACCGGCCGCCCCGAAGAACAACCCGAACGTGTGTCCCGCCAACCCCAAGCAGCCGCTCCTCGAACCCGAGGCCCTCCAGGTCACCCACGCCGCTTACAGCGATCCGAACACCCCGTCCGCGCAACACCTGGCCACCGGCAAGGGCGTCACCGTCGCCTACCTCGCCGACGGGATCGACCCGAACAACCCCGACTTCGTCCGTGCCGATGGCAGCCACGTCTTCACCGACTACCGCGATTTCACCGGCGAGGGCACCGGCACACCCAACGACGACCGCGAGGCGTTCGGCGACGCCAGCGCCATCGCCGCGCAGGGCCGGCAGACCTACGACCTCGCCGACTTCGTCAGCCCGTCCAACCCGCTGCCGAAGAACTGTGACATTCGCATCCTCGGCATGGCGCCCGGCGCGTCACTCGTGGGGCTGAAAGTCATCGCGTCGAACGGTTTCGGTTCCACGTCCGGCGTGGTGCAGGCGATCGACTACGCCGTGAACGTCGACCACGTCGACGTCATCAACGAGTCCCTCGGCGCCAACCCGTACCCGGACAGCGACACCGACCCGTTCACCCTCGCCAACAACGCTGCGGTCGCCGCCGGTGTGACGATCGTCAACAGTTCGGGCGACGCGGGCTTCGCCAACACCGTGGACAGCCCGGCCAGCGACTCACTGATCATCAGCACCGGCGCGTCCACCACGTACCGTCTGATGGCCCAGACGTGGGACGGCCTGCCCGGCTTCCGCGGTACCTGGGAGAACGACAACATCTCCGCCATCAGTTCCAGCGGTATCACCGAGAGCGGCCGCGTCTACGACCTGGTCGCCCCCGGTGACCTCGGCTGGGCACTCTGCTCCACCAACACGGCGGTCCACCTCGGCTGCACCGACTACCAGAACAAGCCGTCGCCGATCCAGGCGTTCGGCGGCACCAGCCAGGCCGCGCCGCTGACGTCCGGCGCCGCCGCACTCGTCATCCAGGCCTATGCCCAGACACACAACGGCGTGAAGCCGACCCCGGCCCTGGTCAAGCAGATCCTCACCAGCACGGCCACCGACAACGGTGATCCCGCCGACCGCCAGGGCGACGGCCTGCTCAACGCCCTCGCCGCGGTGCGGGCAGCGATGTCCATCGCGGACACGCACGGCACGCCACCCGCCCAGGGCGACGGTCTGCTGTTCGGACAATCACAGCTGAACGCCACCGGAAACCCTGGTTCGACGCGGCAGTTCGACCTGACAGTGACGAACGTCGGCCAGTCCGCGCAGACGGTCACCGGACACGGCCGCAGCCTCACCCAGACCCTCTCCGACCAACAGGGCAGCATCCTGTTGGACACGACGGCACCGTCGAACATGCTCAGCCGCGGCGGCACACCGGACAACTACGTGGCGAAGAAGTTCACCGTCGGCTCGGACGCGGACCACCTGGACGCGTCCATCGCATGGTCCGGCCCGAACACGGCCTCGACGACACTCGTGCTGCTCGACCCGAACGGCGCGTTCGCCGGCTACTCCATGCCGCAGGCCGCGGCCGGACCCGACTTCGGCCACGTCGACGTGCACTCGCCGATGCCTGGCACGTGGACGGCGCTGATCTACTCGGCGCACAGCACGGACGGCTTCGACGGCCAGGTGAACTACGAGTTCACGACGACCCGGTACACGAACGTCGGTGACGTCAACGGCACACTGCACTTGGCCCCCGGCCAGTCCGGCACGCTGCACGTCACCGCCAAGACCCCGACCAACCCGGGCGACTCAGTCGCCGCCGTCGAGGTCGACACGGCAGCACACCAGCACTTCGCCATCCCGCTCATCCTGCGCAGCCTCGTCCCGAACGACAACCACGGCGACTTCGCGGGAGTGCTGACCGGCGGTAACGGTCGCGGCGGCGCACCCGCCCAGACGAACACGTTCCAGTTCGACGTGCCGCCGAAGCAGCACGACGTCGACGTGAGTGTGTCGTTGCAGGGCAGCGTCGACCAGGGCGTGCTGGGCTTCCTGGTCAGCCCGGACGGCCAGATCGTCAGTCAGGCGACCAACGTGCTCTCGGTTGACGACAGCGGCACGCCGACCGAGTACGGCAGTTCGCTGCAGGGTTACAAGCGAGACCCGTTGCCCGGACGGTGGACCTACGTGGTCGTCTTCCAGAACCCGGTGAGCGGGGCGGCAACCCGCGAACCGTTCGCCGGACAGGTGAGGTTCAATCAGGTGAAGGTCGACGCGACGAACGTCCCGACGAGCGCGAAGACGGTGCTGCCTGCCGGCAAGCCGACAACGGTGACGATCGACGTGCACAACACGGGCTCGGCAACTGGATCATACTATGTGGACGCTCGTTCGTCGAAGTGGATTGACGCCCAACTGATCCCGAACTCGTCCGCGTCGAACGTCCCACTGTCGCCGTCCGCGTCACTGGGTTTCATCGTGCCGACGAACACCTCCCAGGTAACCGGCATCACATCGGGCTCCGTGCCGGTGTCGGCCGACCTGGCCCCCAACACCGGCGAACCGGAAAACCTGGCGCCTCCTGGGCCGGGCAATGTCTCGGTCGTCACCGACCGGTCACCCGCGATCAGCCCAGGCCTGTGGCTACTGGAAGCAGACCCGATCGGCCCGTTCGACAACGCCAACCCGGGAATGGTGAACTTCGCTGCGGTCGCGCACACGCAAGCATTCGACCAGGCGGTGTCATCGTCGACAGGTGACCACTGGCTGGCAGGTGTGCGCGCCCAACCGCCGGCGTTCACGCCGATCACGGTCGACCCCGGCGCCGACGGCACGATCACGGTCACGATCAAACCCCACGCCGCCAAGGGAACGGTGGTGTCCGGATACCTGTACGTGGACCAGTCGACACTGTCCAACAACGCCGGCGACGAACTGGTCGCCATCCCGTACACGTACACGGTCGGTTGACAAGTATGACGTGAGTGGGGCCGGCGGTGTCAACGGCGCTGCCGCCCCACTCACCTGTTGGCCGAATCTGATCGTCCCCACCCTCGAAACGCCTTCAGCTATCAGCAAACGAGCGCTGCGTAGCCCTACCAATGCCAGCAGAACATTTCAGATTCAGCTATTGGCAGAGGCGCCTGCGGCCGGAAGTGACGGCTGCCGAATTGCTGGCTGTCGACGTGCCGACTGCTGCCGGAAATGAGGCGAGTCCTATCGCAACCACTGCAACACGTTCAGCTTCACGCGGATTCAGCGGTCGGCGAACGATCTTCCGCTGTCGGCGGAGCACCTAATCGCTGTTGCGGTGCGGTCGACCATCGCGCACGCACAGGCCGACACAAGTTCGGCGGCCGTCTACGTCCTGAGCGCATTCAGCCGTTAGCTGAGCCGCCACCCCGGCCGCCCTGCAATCAGCTATCGGCTGATTCCTCTCACCGTGCTGCTTGATGCGCCCCGGGTTCT
>DASZXM010000553.1:0-7727 GCA_035546415.1 Pseudonocardiaceae bacterium | reverse complement strand
CGAGGCGCCGACCGGGTCGCCCATGTCGTGCAGGCAGTCGAACGTGGTCACCAGGTCGTAGCCGGAGCCGCTGAACGTCTGCGCGGACGCCACCTCGAACGACGTCCGGCTCGCCACGCCCGCGTCGGCGGCGCGCTTGCGGGCCAGTTCGACCGACGCGTCGTGGTAGTCGGACCCGACGACGGCCGATGCCGCGTACTCCTGCGCCAACAGCACGGTGGACGCCCCCAGGCCGCAGCCCACGTCGGCGATCTTCGCGCCGGCACGCAGCTTCGCCTGGACACCGTCCAGCGCCGGAATCCAGTTGGGCACCAGGTTGGCGACGTAACCCGGGCGGAAGAACAGTTCGCAGCCGTCGAACACGTCGACGTCCTGCTCGTGCCAGCCGACGCCGCCGCCGGTGCGGAACGCCTCGGTGATCTTCGGCTCCGCCTTGAGCGCGCCCAGCGCGAGCACGAACGCGCCGGGCAGATAGACCGGTCCGTCCGGATTGGCCAGTGCGAACGCCTGTTCCTCGGTCATGCTGAACCGCTGCGACGCCGAGTCGTAGCGGATGTAACCGCCGGCCGCCTGCCCGGCGGCCCACTCGCTGACGTATCTGGGACTGCACCCGGCGCGTTCGGCCAACTCCTGCGCGGTAGCGGGTCCTTCGGCCAGCGCCTGGTACAGCCCGAGCCGGTGGCCGACGACGACGCTGCCCGCCGCCATCGTCGCACCGAGATCCAGTGCGAACTGGTGGATGAACTCCATCAGTTTGTCGTTGTCCACGGCCATGTCCTGCCTCCTCGATCGGTGGGTGCGGTCAGCCTGCGCGTTCTCGTTGCGCGCGCGTTGCAACCGGACTGCAATGGACCCGGCCACACTGCTGGTCGAAGGAGGCCGACATGCGAGCGATCGAACCGGACATCGTCGACTTTGCCGAGCGGGACGGCCGAAAACTCGGCTACGAGGTCGCCGGAACGGGAGAACCGACCATTTTCCTCACCCCTCCGTGGTCGATCGTGCACTCCCGGATGTGGAAGGCGCAGGTCGCGTACCTGGCGCGCCACCACAGGGTGGTCACGGCGGACCCACTGGGCAACGGCCGCTCGGACCGCTGCGTCGACCCGGCCGCCTACACGCACGACGCGATGATCGCCGACATGCTCGCGGTGCTGGACGCGGCGAATACGGAACGAGCGGTGCTGGTCGGGCACTGCTCCCAGGCGTTCCGGTGCGTGATGGCGGCCGCCCGCCACCCCGACCGGGTGCTGGGTGTGGTCGCGATAGCACCGAACGCGGCGGCACTGGCACCACAACTGCCTGCCCGCACGGCGTACTCGCACACCGACGAACTGGACACGGAGGAGGGTTGGGCCAAGGACAACTGGCACTACCGGCGCCGCGACTACCGGGGCTTCCTGGACTTCTTCTTCCGTGAACTGCTGGTGGAGGACCACTCCACGAAGCCGTTGGAGGACTGTGTGGCGTGGGGCCTGGAGACGACACCGGATGTCCTGCAGGCGTCCGAGTGCGCACCGGACCCGCGGATGTCGGCGGACGACATCCGGGCCGTCGCGGGGAACGTGCACTGCCCGGTCCTGGTCATCAGCCCCACCGAGGACCGTTGCATACCACCGGAACGCGGCCTGCGCCTGGCGGAGATGCTGGACGCGGAGGTGCTGTCGATGCCCGGCGCCGGGCACCTGCCGATGGCCAGGGAACCGATCGTCGTCAACCACGCGATCCACGACTTCGCCGCCCGGTTCGCCCCACCCGTGCCCAGAACCTTCACCCGCCCGGCGAACCGTCCACGCCGTGCGCTGTTCCTGTGCTCACCGATCGGCCTGGGCCACGTCCGACGAGACCTGGCGATCGCACGCGCACTGCGGCGGTTGCGCCCCGACGTCCGCATCGACTGGCTGGCGCAACCACCGGTATCGCAGGTGGTCACCGAGCAGGATGAGCACGTGCACCCGGCGAGCCACTGGCTGACCACGGAAAGCGCACACATCGAAGCCGAGGCGGGAGAACACGACCTGCGCGTGTTCGAGGCGGTGCGCAGGATGGACGAGATCCTGGTCAACAACTTCCACGTCTTCGACGAGGTGGCCCGCGACGAACACTACGACCTGTGCGTGGCGGACGAGGCCTGGGAGGTCGATCACTTCCTGCACGAGAACCCGGAGCTGAAGACGACGGCGTACGCATGGCTGACCGACTTCGTCGGCTGGCTCCCGATGCGCGACGACGAAACGGCCCTGACCGCGGACTACAACGCGGAAATGCTGGAGCACATCGCCCGCCTACCCCGCATCCGCGACCGTTCGATCTTCGTCGGGGACCCGGACGACATCGTCCCGGACACGTTCGGCCCCGACCTCCCGGCGATCCGCGACTGGACGACGACCCACTACGACTTCGCCGGTTATGTCACCGGTTTCCCGCCACCGGAGGACCGATGGGCGGTGCGAGCCGAACTGGGCTACGCCCCGGACGACCAGGTCTGCCTGGTCACGGTGGGCGGCTCGGCAGTGGGCCACCACCTCCTGCGCAGAGCGGTGGCGGCATACCCGGCAGCGCGGCGGTTGGTGCCGGGACTGCGCATGGTGGTGGTGACGGGCCCGCGGATCGACCCGGCGTCGATCGAGGCACCGCGGGGCGTGGACGTACTGGGCTACGTGCCGAACCTGTACCGACACATGGCAGCGTGTGACGTGGCCGTGGTCCAGGGTGGACTGACGACCACGATGGAGCTGACCGGCCTGGGCCGGCCGTTCATCTATGTCCCGATCAACGGCCATTTCGAGCAGAACATCCACGTCCACCACCGCCTACGACGCCACAACGCGGGCCGCCGGGTCAACTACGAGGACACGACCCCCGAAACCCTGGCAACGGCGATAGCGGCGGAAATGAACCGTCCGGTGAACTACCGCCCCATCCCCACGAACGGTGCGGAACGGGCGGCGCGGCTCCTGGCCGACCTGCTGTAGGAGTGGGAGAATCCCGTCACGCCAGCGCCAGCGCCGCCCGCTCGACCCCCGGCATCCCGTAGCGGCGACCGAGTTCGGCCGCCCTCATGAACCGTTCCGCCGCCACCACCCCATCCCCGGACGCCGCGGCCGCCCGCCCGTCCACGACGCACGCCTGCGCCTCCATCGGCAGCCACCCACACTTCCGCGCAGCCACCAGCAACGGCGCCACCACGGCCCGAGCCCGCTGCGGCTCCCCTTTCGCCAGCCAGGCCCGAGCCACCGACAGATACGCGTCCGACCCGAAAAACCAAGCGGACCCGTCGGGCACCGAAATCCCGGCCAACAACTCGTCCGCCTCCGCCAGAGCGACATCCGACCCGGTCGCTTCGGCAAGCGGACCAACGCACCGCAACAGATGTGCCTCGGCGTTGTTGTGACCGGCCCGCTCCCGAGCACCGGTCAACAACCGGGCGGCCTCGGCGGTCTCCCCGACCTCCAGCAACGTCGAGCCGAGCAACGCGTCAGCCATCGGCAGGAACCACCGATGCGGCAGCGACGCGGCCAGCTCCACCGCCCGCCGGCCATGCCGCAACGCCAGGTCCCACTGCCCCTGCGCCCGTGCCAACCACCCCAGATGCGCGACGAACCACGACTCGTGCAGCGGATAGCCACTGCGATGGTTCACGGCCAGAGCCTGCTCGAACCGGTCGGTAGCCGTGCCCCAGTCGGCCGCCGCGATCGCACTGAACGCCGACTCGAACACCGCCCACTGCAACAACTCCAGGTCGCCGATCCGCCGCAGCATCGGCTCCAGTTCGACGAGCACCGAGTCCAACCGTTCCAACTCACCGATGTACGCGTAGGCGTTCTTGAGTCCGTCCAACGCGGCCGCGAGCGCGGCCTCCGATCCGGACGCCCGCCCGACCCGCACGGCGCGCCGCGCGAACGCCATCGCTTCCACGAACCGCAGCCGGTTGCTGGCCATCACCGCCAACCATCCCAGCAATCCGGCTTCGACCTCCCGGTCGCCCAACAGCTCCGCGATCCGCAGGCCGTCGTGCAACCGAGCCGCACAGTCCGCCACCGGCGTACCGATGGCCAACGACGCGTGCCCGCCCAGAGCGCGCAGCGCCGCCATCTCCGTACGTTGGTCACCCGCCTCCCGCGCGGTGTTCAGCGCCGCGTGGTGGTCGCCTGCGGCGTGCCGGAAGTCGCCCAGCGCCTCGCGCGCCTGACCGCGGGCCAGGTAGGCGCGGGCGACGAGTTCCGCCGCACCCGCCCGTTCCGCATAGGTGAGGGCACGCCCGAGCAGTACTTCCGCATCGGCCGACGCGTGCCGCCGCATCGCCAACTCACCGGCGACGAGGAACGCCCGGCTCGCCCGCGGCCAGTCCGCCACCGCGGCCGCGTGCGCGCCGACCGACTCCGGAGCACCGGTCAACAGGTCCGCCGCGCGACGGTGATGCGCGACGCGCAGCGGTTCCGGTGACGTCGTGTAGAGAACCTCCTGCACGAGGTCGTTGGTGAACTCGTAGCTCCGGCCCGCGACGACCAGCAACCCGGCCGCCACCGCCCGTTCACAGCGCTGCACGGCGACGTGCGGCGGCAGGTCGAGCATCCCCGCCACCACCGCCGGGTCGACCGTCGCGCCCAGCACCGCACCGGCCCGCAGCAGCGACTCCGTGTCGGCACCGGCCCGCCGCACCTGTGCCAGCACGGCCGTCTGCAGCGTCTCCGGGACCGTCGTCTGCCCGGCGCGCAGGCCACGCAGGGTCTCCACGACGAACAGGGTGTGACCGCGGGTGCGGCGCAGGATCGTGTCGGCCAGCTCGGCCTGACCGTCGGCGACGGCCAGCGCCGTGACCGCTGCGGCGTCCAGCGGCCCGAGGTCGACCCGTTCGGCCACGTCGGCCAACGCGTCCAGCGCCGCCGCACCCTCCTCGGCCCGCACCGTCGCCAGGGCGAGCACCCGGCTGCCGGCCAGGTGTCTGGCCACGTAGTGCAGCAGTTCGACACTGGCGGCACCGGCGTTGTGCAGGTCGTCCAGCAGGAGCAGCACCGGCCGGGTCGCCGACAGCGCCGTGACCACGGCCGTGATCGCCTCGAACGCGCGCCGCAGCTCGATCTCCGAGCTGCCCCGCTCGGCGGGCGGCGGACCGAGCACGGGCGCCAGCTGCGGCAGCAGGCCGACCAGGTCACCGGCCCGGGAACCGGCCAGCTGCCGCAGTTCCGCGGCCGGCAGCGACGTCAGCGTCGCCGTCAGGGAGTCGACGAACGGCTGGAGGAACAGCGACCGCTCCGCCGCGTAACAACGGGCGCGCAGCACCAGACCGCCGGTCACCTCGGCCGCGTCGGCCGCGGCCTCGGCGAGGGTCGTCTTCCCGATACCGGCCGGACCCGCCACGAGGATCACACCGGGATCCGCGGCCACCGCCCGGGACCAGGCCGCGTCCAGCGCGGCCTGCTCGGCGAGTCGCCCGACGAGTGTCCGGCCCGAAGCCGACGCGGTCCGCCGCGACGGAGCGGGTTGGATCGGGTTGCCGCGCAGCACCGCCAGGTACAGGTCCTGCGTCTCCTGGGCCGGGTCGACGCCCAGCTCGTCGGCCAGGCGGGCACGCAGGCCCTCGTAGACCGCGAGCGCCTTGGCCGGTTCACCGGCAGCGATGTGGGCGGACATGAGCAGGCGGTGGCCCGTCTCGTCCCAGCCGTCCGCTGTCACCGCGGCCTGGGCCGCGGCGACAGCCTGCCACGGCTCGCCGGTCCGCAGGGCCGCGGCCGCGGCCAGGTGCCGGGCCGTCCGAAGCAGACGGTCACCGTCGGCGCGCGCCGTGGCGACCCAGTCCGCGTCCGGTTCGTCGACCAGCACGGTGCCGTTGCCCAGCAGGCTGAGCGCCCGGCCGGCGGCCGCCGCGGCCAGCACCGGTTCGGCGGCCAGTCGCCGTTCCGCCTCGGCGACCAGACCGGCCGCGTCGTGCAGGTCGACGTGCGCGGCGCCCAGCCGGTAGCCGTCCCGGTTGCCGTCGATGACGTCCGGCCCCAGCGCGGCACGCAACCGGCTGACCAAGGTGGCCACGTTGTCGGCCGGCCGGCGCGGCGGGCCTTCGGGCCAGAGGATGTCGACGATCCGGTCGACCGGCACGATCCGGTCACGGTCGACGGCGAGGAACATGAGCAGGCGGCGGGCTTTGCGGCTGCCCAGCCCAACGTCGGCCGTGCCGTCGCGGACGACGGCGAACGAGCCGGCCAGCCGGATGGTCACCCCCACCATCGGCCCAGGGTAGCCCGCAAACCCGGGTCGGCCCGGTCGTCAGCGGCTACTTGCCTTGTTGGTCGGGAAAAGCGGGTTGGCGCTTTTCCAGGAACGCCGCCATGCCCTCGCGCGCCGCCGGGGTCTGCGACGCGGCGGCCATGACCTCCAACGCGATCGTGTAGGCGTCCGCCTCCGGCCGGTCCAGCTGGGCGTACAACGTCTGCTTGCCAAGGGCTTTGCTGGTGCGGCTGCCCCGGGTCGCCCTGCGCAGCAGCTCGGTCACGGCGGCGTCCAGCTCGTCGTCGGGCACGACGCGGTTGACCAGCCCCCAGTCCAGTGCGGTGGCGGCGTCGACAACGTCACCGGTCAGCGCCATCTCCATCAGCCGCTTGCGCCCGATCGCACGGGCCACCGGCACGGCGGGCGTGTGGCAGAACCAGCCGCCCTTCCCACCGGGCAGCGCGAACCCGGCCGACTCACTGGCGACGGCCAGGTCGCACGACGCGACGAGCTGACACCCGGCGGCGGTCGCCAAACCGTGCACCCGTGCGACCACGACCTGCGGCACGCTCTGGATCGTGTGCATCAGGTCGGTGCACAGCCGCAACAGCGCCCGGGTACCGACGAGGTCACGCCCGGCGACGTCGGCGAAGTCGTGACCGGCACTGAACACGGGCCCGGCACCGGCCAACACCACACCGGTCGCGTCGCTGCCGCCCGCCTCGCCGAACGCGGCGAGCAGTTCGGCCAGATGCGCCGCGGAGAGCGAATTGCGCCGCGCGGCCCGGTTCATCGTGATGGTGACGGTGTCCCCGTCGCGCTTGGTGAGGATGTGCTCGTACGTGACCATTCCCCGACGCTACCGCCGACGGCCGGTGCCGCACCCGGTCAGTGTCCGCGAAATGCCTCCTCCAGCCACCATGCGGGGTGGGTGTTGGTGACCTTGGCGTCGATCAGCAGTGGTGTGTCCCGGGGGCCGTCCAGCCAGTCGGTGACGGCGGCCAGGTCGTGCGGGCGGCGGACCGTGAGGGCTGTGCAGCCGAAGCCGCTGCCGATCGCCGCGATGTCCGTGTCCGGGAAGCGGACCGTGTCCAGTGGGTCGCCGTCCGGGCCGAAGTGGTGGAATTCCGCGCCGTAGCCCGCGTCGTTGTACACCACGATCACCATCGGCAGGCGAAGCCGGTTGACCGTCTCCAGTTCGGCGATGCTCATCAGGCCGCCGCCGTCGCCCAGTGCGGCGATCGGCAGGCGGTCCGGTTGGGCCAGTGCCGCGCCGATCGTCGTCGCCAGCCCCAGGCCGATCGACTGGAACGCCTGCGTGAAGCAGAAACCACGCTCGTCCGGGACGGACAGGTACGCGCTCGGGTAGCCCATGAAATTGCCGGAGTCGACGCCGATCACGCGTTCCGCCGGCAGCGTGTCGTCCAGCAGCACGGACAGGGTGCGCGGGTCGATGCGGTCCGGTGTGGACCGGTCGTCGAACGGCACGTCCCGCCACCGGGACGCCGCGATCCGGTCGG
>DASZXM010000552.1:0-14046 GCA_035546415.1 Pseudonocardiaceae bacterium | reverse complement strand
GGCCGCACCCAACCCCGGCCTGATCGATGCTCTCCCCGTAATGAAGATCGAAGTTGACCAGCTACCTGAGGAACTCGCCCGCGCCTTGTTCGAAGCCCTCCGACTGGAGATCCGCTACAACCGCAACACCCACACCGCCGTCTGCCGGATCACCCTTACCGGCCCCACCATCACTGCCGCCAGCCGGACCGCCCACGACGCGGCGGTCGCATCGCTCGACAAGACCCGACAAGACCGTGAACAGCGTCAACTAAACGAAACGGAAGGAGAGTCATCCACAGTGGGTGACGATCCTGTTCCCATCCTTGTGGTGCCCCCGGTGCGACTCGAACGCACACTGGACGGATTTTGAGTCCGCTGCCTCTGCCGATTGGGCTACGGGGGCCGTTGGTGGATCTCCGGGGAGCTTACCGGGTGTCGTTGGACCTGGGTTCACCGGGCGGCTTTTCGCTGGTCACCGGCCTCGATGCAACGTCCGTGCGCGGGGGCCGGGGCGGTGATTCCAAAGTTCGTCCCTGCGGGCGGCTACTGCCAGCGCGATTCGGGACGCTGCCTCCTCTGACCCGCATCGGGTCCAGTCGGGTTCCGTTGCGGAGGCGAAGGGCCACTGACGACGACTGGGCCTCCTTCGGGCCGATTACCGACCGGTGCGGGGTCAGCCTCGACTCGTGCAGAGGACGTGTGCGTCGTTGAGTTGTATCGCTCGGACCCTGGGCAGGCCGCCCAGCACGCCGGACAGTTCCGCCCGGTACATGCCGCCGATCTCCGCCATGCGCAGCGGCGGCTCACGGTAACTGTGCGACGTGGACCCGTAGATCGGCGCGCGGTGTGGGCACAGGCTCGGGCGCAGCACCACCTGGTCGCCGCCGCGGGTGCATGTCCTGGCTGTAGTGCGACCAGTGGCCGGAGATCTCGTACAGCTCCCGGTTGCCCAGCAGCGGCGAGTACACGTGCTGGTAGCCCGCTCGCCGCTCCAGGTCGCGGACGTACTCCTCCAAGGTGTGGCGCAGGGTCGCGCCGTCGGGCAGCCGGTACGGCAGGCCGGCTCCCAGCGACGGGTCGGTGTCGAACAGCGCCAGCCCAGCCTGCGGTGGTCGTCCACTGTGGTCTCCGCCGGGAAGGGGACGGGTGACCACACGGTGAAGCCCCGAGGCTTCTGACGAACAACGGTCAGCGCGCCGGGACGTTCTCCGGCGTCGTCGTCAGTCCTGCGCGCTGCAAGTCACCGGCGTTAGCAGCCCCGCAACCCGTTTTACGGGTGCAGCGACCACACCATGCTGACGGTCGTCCCATCCGGACCGTGGTCGACCGTGACCCCGTCGGCCAGGGCGCGGATCAGCAGCAGGCCTCTGCCGTGCAGCGGGTCCTGGTCCCGTGCCGTCGGGCGCCACCGGCCGTGGTCGCGCACCGTGACCCTGATGTCGTCGGTCGTATAGACCGCATGCAAATCGAACGTGCCCGGTCGGCCCGCGTACGCGTGGCTGACCACATTGCTCATCGCCTCGTCCGCCGCCAGGATCACGTCCGCGACGATGTCGGCGGGCACGCCCACGTGCGACGCCCAGCCGGCCAGTGCCTGGCGCAGCCGCGCGAGCTGGTCAGATACCGCGGGCGTGTCGTCGCACCGCAGGTCCGCGATGGCACCTTGGTCGTCATCCGCCACGCGCATGTCCAGCGGCCCCTCCCGCGAACGCCAACTCCCACACCGCCTACATACCCGACCGGACGTGCCGTTATGCGTCAGCCGGTCAACCAGCGGCGCATGCAGGACAGCAGTTCGTCCGCGTCCACGGGTTTCGTCACGTAGTCCGTGGCACCCGAGTCCAGGCTCTTCTCCCGGTCACCCTGCATGGCCTTCGCCGTGACCGCGATGATCGGCAGGTCGGCGAACTGCGGCATGTCCCGGATCGCCGACGTCGTCGCGTAGCCGTCCATTTCCGGCATCATCACGTCCATCAGCACCAGGTCCACCGAGTCCTCGGCGAGCAGCAGCTCGATGCCCCTGCGGCCGTTGGGTGCGTGCAGGACCTTCAGGCCGGCCAGCTCCAGCACGCCGGTGATCGCGAACACGTTCCGCACGTCGTCGTCGATGACCAGCACCCGCCTGCCGGCGAGCGGGTCGGCCGGGACGCCGTCCGGGGACAGCTGCCGCAGGATGCGGTCGCGCACGTCGTCCACCGTGGTCAGCAGCTCCACCGGGTGGGTGCGGGACAACGCCCTGAGCAGCCGGTCCTGCGCCGGGCTGAGCCCGCGGCTGGCGTGCGCGAACACCGGCAGGCTCTGCAGCTCCGGGCGTTCGCTGACGCGCTTGAGGAACGTCAGCGCCATCGCCTCCGGCAGGCCGATGTCGACGACGACACAGTCGTGCGGGTTCGTGGCCAGCGCGTCGATCGCGTCGTCGGGCGTGCCGGCGACCGTGATACCCACCGGCTGTTGCCGGTCGCCCAGCTCCACGCCGATGCTGCGGGCCAGCAGGGTGAGCAGGCCGTCGTCACCGGCCTCCAGCACGAGCAGCCGGCGGTGCGGCTGGCTGACCGCGTCGAACGCCGCGACGACACCCTCCGATGGGACCGGCTCCGACTGGTCGGCGCCGACGTCGTGGTTCACCGGCAGGGACAGGGTGAACGTGCTGCCCTCGCCGAACACGCTCTCCGCGCGGATCTCGCCGCCCAGCAGGTACGCGACCTCCCGGCTGATCGACAGGCCGAGGCCGGTGCCGCCGTAGCGGCGGCTGGTCGTGCCGTCGGCCTGTTGGAACGCGCCGAAGATGCTGTGCAGGTTCTCCTCGGCGATGCCGATGCCGGTGTCCCGCACGCAGAAGGTGATCATGTCGCCTGCCATGTCCACGTGCAGGTCGACGCGGCCGGTCTCGGTGAACTTCACCGCGTTGGACAGCAGGTTGCGCAGCACCTGGCGCAGCCGCTGGTCGTCCGTGAACAGCTCGTCCGGCACGCCCGGTGCGACGGTCACCTCGAATTCGAGGCCCTTCTCCGCCGTGAGCGGCCGGAACGTCGTCTGCACGTACTCCAGCAGCTGCTGCAGTTCGAAGCGCTCCGGATGGATGTCCATCCGGCCTGCCTCCACTGTGGACAGGTCGAGGATGTCGTTGATCAGCTGCAGCAGGTCGGTGCCTGCCGAGTGGATGACGTTGGCGAACTCGACCTGCTTGCTGGTCAGGTTGTGCGCCGGGTTCTGCGCCAGGAGCCGGGCCAGGATCAGCAGGCTGTTGAGCGGGGTGCGCAGTTCGTGCGACATGTTCGCGAGGAACTCGGACTTGTACTTCGACGCCAGGGCCAGCTGCCGGGCGCGCTCCTCGATCTCCTGCCTGGCCTGCTCGATCTCGCGGTTCTTCAGCTCGATGTCGCTGTTCTGCCGGACCAGCAGTTCGGCCTTCTCCTCCAACTCCGCATTGGACCGCTGCAGTTCCGCCTGCTGCGCCTGGAGTTCACCGGACCGGGCCTGCAGCTCACTGGTCAGCCGCTGCGACTCGGCGAGCAGCGCGTCGGTGCGGGCGTTCGCGATGATCGTGTTGACGTTGATCCCGATGGTCTCCATGACCTGTTCCAGGAAGTCCCGCTGCACGGCCGTGAACCGGCTGAACGACGCCAGTTCGATCACGCCGACGACCTGGTCCTCGAACACGATCGGCAGGACGATCAGGTTGACCGGTGGCGCCGACCCGATGCTGGAGGAGATCCGCACGTAGTCCGGCGGTGTCTCGTCCACCACGATCGGCTTGCGGGTCAACGCGACCTGGCCGACCAGTGACTGGCCGAGCGCGAACTCGGCGCTGCTGCCACCGCTGTCGTGGCCGTAGCTGGCGATCATCCGCAGCCTGCTGCTGTGCTCACCCGCGTCGGCCAGGAAGAACGTGCCGTGCAGCGCGCCGACCAGCGGGGTCAGCTCGTTCATGATGAGCGCGGCGACCGCGCTGAGGTCGCGGTGGCCCTGCATGAGGCCGGACACCCGGGCCAGGTTCGTCTTCAGCCAGTCCTGTTCCTGGTTGGACCGGGTGGACTCGCGCAGCGACTGCACCATCGCGTTGATGTTGTCCTTGAGTTCGGCGACCTCGCCCTGCGCCTCGACGGAGATGGACCGGGTCAGGTCGCCGGTGGCGACCGCGCTGGTGACCTCGGCGATGGCCCGCACCTGGCGGGTCAGGTTGCCGGCCAGCTCGTTCACGTTCTCCGTCAACCGTTTCCAGGTGCCCGACACACCCTCCACTTCGGCCTGGCCGCCCAGCCTGCCCTCGCTGCCCACCTCGCGGGCCACGCGCGTCACCTCGGCCGCGAACGACGACAGCTGGTCCACCATCGTGTTGATGGTCGTCTTCAGTTCCAGGATCTCGCCGCGCGCGTCGACGTCGATCTTCTTGGACAGGTCGCCCCGCGCGACGGCCGTGGTCACCTGGGCGATGTTGCGCACCTGGCTGGTCAGGTTGAACGCCATCGAGTTGACGCTGTCGGTGAGGCCCTTCCACGTGCCGGACACGCCGGGCACCTGGGCCTGACCGCCCAGGATGCCGTCGGTGCCCACCTCGCGGGCCACCCGGGTGACCTCGTCGGCGAACGCGGACAGGGTGCCGACCATCGTGTTGATGGTCTGGGCCAGTGCGGCCACCTCGCCCTTGGCGTCCACGTTGATCGTCTTGGACAGGTCGCCCTCGGCGACGGCCGCGGAGACCTGCGCGATGGACCGCACCTGGTTGGTCAGGTTGGACGCCATCACGTTGACGTTGTCGGTCAGGTCCTTCCACGTGCCGGACACGCCACGCACGGTGGCCTGGCCACCCAGTTTGCCGTCGGTGCCCACGTCGCGGGCCACGCGGGTGACCTCGTCGGCGAACGACGACAACTGGTCCACCATCGTGTTGATGGTGTCCTTCAGTTCGAGGATCTCACCACGGGCGTCGCCGCGGATCTTCTGCGTCAGGTCGCCCTTGGCGACGGCAGTGGTGACGTCGGCGATGGAACGCACCTGCGCGGTCAGGTTGTCGGCCATGACGTTCACCGACTCGGTGAGGCTCTTCCAGGTGCCGGAGACGCCCTTGACGTCGGCCTGGCCGCCCAGCCGCCCGTCGGTGCCCACCTCACGGGCCACGCGGGTGACCTCATCGGCGAACGACGACAACTGGTCCACCATCGTGTTGATGGTGTTCTTCAACTCCAGGATCTCACCACGCGCGTCCACGGTGATCTTCTGCGTCAGATCGCCCTGCGCCACCGCCGTGGCGACCTGCGCGATCGACCGCACCTGCGCGGTGAGGTTGCCGGCCATGAAGTTCACCGACGTCGTCAGGTCACGCCACGTACCGGCCACACCGGGCACCTCGGCCTGACCGCCCAGCCGGCCCTCACTGCCCACCTCACGGGCCACTCTGGTGACCTCGTCGGCGAACGACGAGAGCTGGTCCACCATCGTGTTGATGGTGTTCTTCAACTCCAGCATCTCGCCCTTGACGTCGACGGTGATCTTCTGCGTCAGGTCGCCCTGCGCCACCGCCGTCGCGACCTCGGCGATGTCACGCACCTGACCGGTCAGGTTCCCGGCCATCGCGTTCACCGAGTCGGTCAGGTCCTTCCAGGTGCCCGACACGCCCGGCACCTGGGCCTGACCGCCCAGTTTGCCGTCGGTGCCGACCTCGCGGGCCACTCTGGTCACCTCGGAGGTGAACAGCGCGAGCTGGTCGACCATCCCGTTGAAGACGGTCGCCATCTCGTCCATCAGGACGTCGTCGACGTGGGGCAGGCGCGTGCTGAAGTCGCCGTCCCGGACCGCTTTCAGCCCCTGGAGCAGCGGCTGCAGGCGCCCGTCGTCGAGCGATCCGTCACCCGGCTGCCTGGTGGGCGCGGGGTTCTGCTCGGCCATGGCGCTCTCCTGTTCAAAGGCGTCCCGTCAACCTAGAGCACCGCCCCGGGAGCACGCGGACACCATCGGCACCTCCGAGAAATTCTGCTCCTACACTCTGGCGGTGGCAGTCCAGCGGCCAGGTGACCCCGAGATCGAGCGCCTCTCCAGGGTGGTGGCGCGGCAGCAGGGCGACCTGGAGCGGCTCCGAGCCCAGGTCGAGCACACCCTGGTCGTCGAGCGGGCCAAGGGGATGCTGATCGAACGGCTCGGCTGCTCTCCGTCCGAGGCTACCGACCATCTGGCGCTGCTGGCTGAACGCGCTGGTCTGACAGTACTGGAGGTCGCCGCCGAACTGGGTGGCGGACCCGCCGGCACGGTCGCCGACGGGATCGGCCCGCTGCGGCTGCGCAGTTTCGAGGCGGCCGTGACGCTCGCCACGGACGGCGCCACGCTCGCCGACGCGGTGTTCGCCGACGTGCTGGCCGGTGTCGGCGCGGCCGCGGTCGCGTTCTGGCTGCTCCAGCCGGACGGCATGCTGCGGCTCGTCGGACAGCACGGCCTGCGGCCGCTGGACGAGGCCCGGTGGCGCTGCCAGCCCCCGGACATGCCGACGGTCGGCAGGCGGGCGCTGGCCGAGAGCCACCCGATCTGGCTGCCCGCCGGCCTGGCCGACGGGGAACTGGCGCCCGCCGCGACACGCTGGCCGGGTGGTGCGCGGGCCGTGCTGCCGCTGCGGTATCGCAGGGCGACCCTGGGCGTGATGGAGATCTGCTGGCCGGGGCCAGCGGACATCTCCCCCGGCCTGCGCACGCAACTGGCCGGCCTGGCCGACCTGTGCGCCGGCACGCTCGCCCCGGCCGGTGACGAGGCGCAGGTCAGCGGCTTGCCGCCGTGGGCGACGGCGTTGCTGGACACGATGCTGGACACGCTGATCCTGGCCCGGCCGGTGCGGGACGAGCACGGCGTGGTCGTCGACTTCGCCGTCGACCACATGTCCCCCGGCGCCGGCATGGCGCTGGGTCGCGCCGACGAGGTCGTGCCCGGCGGCACGCTGCTGCAGCGCTTCCCGATGCTGGCCGACCGCGGCGGCCTGTTCGAGCGGCTGCTGGACGTGCTGGTCAGCGGCACGCCCTACCGGGCGGACGGGCTGGTCGTGCCGACGCTGGTCGGCGACCGGGTGCTCACACCCGCGATGGACGTGCGGATCGCGCCGCTGGCCGACGGCGTCGCGCTCGCGTGGCGCCACCACGACCGCACCGACCTGCCCAACCACGTGCTGCGGCTGAGCCGCACCGGTGGCTGGGAGGAGAACGTCGTCACCGGCCGCACCGAGTGGACGGCCCAGATGTTCGACCTGCTCGACGCGCCTGCCCCGATCACCCTGCGGGAATGGCGTTCCCGGCCGGAGGACGTGTCCGTGCTGGACCGGTTCGTCACCACCCTGCTGACCGGCGCGCGCCCGGCGACGGCCGAGTTCACCGTGGCCACCGACAACGGCTCGCGGCGGCTGCGGGCGATCGGCGAGCCGGTGACCGACAGCGCCGGTTCCGTCCTGGCGGTGCGCGGTGTGCTGCAGGACGTGACCAGCCTGGGTCACGTCGAGTACGCGCTGTCGGCGGCGCAGGACCAGCTGACCGACGTGGAACGGCTGGTCGACGAGCAGCAGCAGCTGGCGATCCGGCTGCAGCACTCGATCATCCCGCCCGCTCCGCCCACGATCGACCTGCCGGGCGTGCAGGTCGTGGTGCGCTACCGGCCGGCCGGCAACCAGCACCTGGTCGGCGGCGACTGGTACGACGCGCTCGCGCTGCCGTCCGGCCAGGTGCTGCTCGTGGTCGGCGACATCATGGGCAACGGCATCGACGCGGTGACCGGCATGATCAGCATGCGCAACGGCCTGCGCGGTCTCGCGATGACCGGTGCCCGGCCCGGTGAGCTGCTGGGCTGGCTCAACGACTCCGCGTTCGCGCTGCCCGAATCCGGGCTGGGCACGGTGATCTGCGCGCAGTACGACCCCGGCTCGAACACGCTGCGCTGGGCGCGGGCCGGCCACCTGCCGCCGATCCTGGTCCGTGACGGCACGTCGGAGTTGCTGCCGCTGTCGTCGGGGCCGATGCTCGGTGTCATGTCCGACGCCGAGTTCACCGACACGGTCACCGAGCTGCGGGCCGGGGACATGCTGGCGCTGTACACCGACGGGCTGGTGGAGCGGCGCGGCGAACACCTGGACTACGGGCTGAACCGCCTGATGGGCACGGCGAAACACGTCGACGAGGACATCGACGTGTACGCCGACCGGTTGCTCGGCCACATCCCGCCGAACACGTCCGACGACACGTGCCTGGTGATCGTGCAGGTCCGCTAGTGGTCGTCCGCGTGGGCACATCGGGCTGGGCGTACCCGGAATGGCGGGGTGAGTACTACCCGCCCGGGACGCGCCAGCAGTTGGAGTACCTGGCCGACCGGCTGTCGACGGTGGAGGTCAACGGGTCGTTCTACCGGTTGCAGCGCCCCGAAACGTACCGGTCGTGGTACCAGCGGACACCGGTGGACTTCGTGTTCGCGGTGAAGGGTCACCGGTATCTGACCCATCGGCGCCGGCTGCGCGAGCCGATCGAGCCGATGGCGAACTTCCTCGCGTCCGGCGTGCTGGAACTGGGCACGAAGCTCGGGCCGCTGCTGTGGCAGTTGCCGGCGAACCTGGCGTTCGACGCGTTCGTCGTGCGCGACTTCCTCGCCGCACTGCCGACGGCGGCGCCGTCGGGCCGGCCGCTGCGCCACGCGGTCGAACCCCGGCACCAGAGCTTCCGGGACCCGCTGTTCGCCGACCTGCTGCGGGAACACGGGGTCGCACTCGTGGCGGCGGACACGGCCGGCAAGTTCCCGTACTTCGCCGAACAGACGGCCGACTTCGGCTACGTCCGGCTGCACGGGGACACCGAGCTGTACGTCAGCGCCTACGGCGACGCGGCACTGGCGACGTGGGCCGACCGGATCCGCGCGCTCGCCGAACAGGGTGACGTGTACGTGTACTTCGACAACACGGCGAAGTCCGCGGCGCCGCGGGACGCCGAGCGGCTGGTGGCGCTGCTGCGGCGTTGATGTCGGTGGCCGGTGGGACCATGGCGATCATGGACGTCACACCGGAGTTCACGCGGGCCGTCAGCGCGGTGATTCCCCTTGTCACGGCTCGGATTCCACCGGTTCCGGCGGCCGCGCTCGGGCGGCTGGCCGTCGGCCGGCGGGTTCCTCGGATGCCGGGACGGGCCGACGAGCCGAAGGCGGTCGCCGGGCTGCGGTCGTTGCCACCGTTGCTGGCGGAACGGTTGTTCGGGGCGTTGGAGCTGTGCGTCGACGACGTCGCCGTGCCGTTGCCGGCCGACATCGCCGGCCGGCTCGTGCGGCCACGGCCGGGGCAGGTGTTCTCCAGCGCGTACTCGTCCGGCACCAGCGATCTCGTCCGCGCGCTTCCACGCTTCGAACAGATGCATCCCGGCTCGTGCGACCTCGTCCTCGATCTGACCGACAGTCTGCGGCGGCAGCCCGGCATGGTGCCCGACGTGACCGGCGACCGAGCGGCCGAGGTCGCCGCCCGACACGGCGCCGTCCATTTGGGACTCGCCACCGTGGTCGCGGCTTCCGTCGCGCGGGAACTGTCGTGCCCGGTGACCACCGTCGTGGCCGTGGCTCTCGGCATCGCCGCCGCACTGTTGCCGGACCTGCCGATGCCGGCCTGTTACGCCGACGCGGTACTCGCCGACCAACGCCGGGAGTACCGGTACCCGGCGGGGTTCTCGGCCACCACCACCGTGCGCGACCACCACTTCCTGCTCACCGAGGGCCCCGTGCCGGACGCACCGGACTTCTCCGCGAACGGCCTGGTAACCGCCTTCCCCGGTGGCGTCGCGGTCCGGACCGGCACCGACCAGCCGGTGTACGTGTCGGTGCGGGTCGAGCGGGATGCGCCGGGGGAGGTGGACAGCGGCAGCTGGGACGAGGTGGTCGACATCAGCTGGACCGCCGCCACGGGCGCGGCGCGACTGGACGGCAACTCCCACCACCGCAGCACCACTCCGCCCTGGCCGGGTGACTACCGGGTGCGCGTGCACGCCGACGGGCGGGACGGTGACGACCACGAACGATACGAACTGATCGTGTGGGCCGCGCCGGCCGCACCGGAGGTCGTGCACAAGCGCACCGACCGGCTCGGGCACCGGGTGCGCGGTGAGGCGGAACCACCGGTCGTCGTGCACCCGTGGGACGTCTACCACTGGGTGGAGGACCACGACGCGCTCACGATCGCCGTCGTGACCGGGATGTCCGCCGACGACGTGCTGCGTGCGTTCGACGATGACCCGGCCGTAGCCCTGCTGGAACTCGAGGGCGCCGTGTTGGTGGTGGAGGACAACGGTTACCACGGTTCCGACGTCGACCTGCTCGGTGTGCTGTCCGCCAACGGCCGGGCGGCGAGCATGTTCTGGAACGTCAACGCGGTGACCCAACTGTCGTTCGCCGAGCGCGGTGAACTCCTGGGCGCCTGGGAAGTAGGCATCGAGGAGCCACCGGACGAGCTGGCGCCGCTGGTCGCCGATCTCGACCTTGCCGACTACCGGTACTGCGACGCCAAGGGCGTCACGGCCGTGACGCGGTTCACCGGGCACGACATCGACCCGGAGCGGGTGGCCACCGTCCTCCGACGGATCAGTCCGTAGTGGACCGGTACGGACGGAACGCCTCGCGGATGTCGGCGACCAGCGCTTCGGGTTGTTCCAGTGCGGCGAAGTGGCCGCCCCGCTGGAACTTCGTGTAGTGCTGGAGGTTGTAGTGGCGTCCGATGACGTCACGGGGGGCCGAGCTGATCTCCTTCGGGAACGCCGCGAACGCCGTCGGCACCGTCACCGGGCCGGGGCGGCGGGACTCGTGGCGGGCCTCCTGGTACAGCCGCACCGACGTGCCGATCGTGCCGCCCAGCCAGTACAGCATGATGTTGGTGAGCAGGTCGTCCTTGCTGAACACCGACTCCACGTCGCCGCCGCAGTCGCTCCAGGTGCGGAACTTCTCCACGATCCACGCGGCCGTACCGGCCGGCGAGTCGACCAGTGCGTGCGCGAGCGTCTGCGGCTTCGTGCCCTGGATGTGCCCGTACCCGCCCTCCTCCTCGCGCCACCGCTTGATCGGCTCGGTGTACTCGGCGTCGTCGGCCGTCAGCGGCACCGTGGGCACGAACATGTTCAGGTGGATCGCCGCGACCGACGCGCCCTCGTGCCGGCCCAGCGCCGAGGTCACCGTGGCACCCCAGTCGCCACCCTGGGCCACGTAGCGCGGGTAGCCCAGGACCTCGGTCAGCAGCCGGTCGAACAGGCCCGCGATGGCCGCCGGCCCGACACCCGGGCGGCCCGGGTGCGACGAGAAGCCGTAGCCGGGCAGGCTCGGCGCGACGACGTCGAACGCGTCGGCCGGGTCGCCGCCGTGGGCCGCCGGGTCGGTGAGCGGGCCGATGATCTTGTGCACCTCCCAGAAGGAGCCCGGCCAGCCGTGCGTGAACAGCAGCGGCAGCGGCGCCGGGCCGGTGCCCTTCACGTGCACGAAGTGCAGCCGGACGTCGTCGATGTCCGCCTGGAACTGCGGCATCGCGTTGAGCGCCGACTCGGCCGCGTACCAGTCGAACGTCTCGGCCCAGTACGTGACCAGTTCGGTCAGGTACGTGGCCGGCGTGCCCAGGTCCCAGGAGTCGGGGCCACCGGTGAAGTACCGGGTGCGGCGCAACCGGTCGCGCAGGTCGTCCAGTTCCTGCTGCGGGACGTCGATGTGAAACGGCCGGATCGTCATGTCTGCTGCTCCTTGTCGAGGGCGGCGAGCTCGTCCGGGGTGAGCCGGAGCGCGCCTGCCGCGACGTTCTGGACGAGGTGATCCGGGTCGCCCGTACCGGGGATCGCCAGCACGTGCGGGCCGCGGTGCAGCGTCCACGCCAGCCGGACCTGCGCCGGCGTGACGTCGTGTGCCAGCGCGACCGCCCGCACCGCGTCGCTGTCGGTGCCGTTCGCGCCGGACTCCCGGCCGTCGCCGGCGATCGCGAAGAACGGGACGAACGCGATGCCCTGCTCGCCGCACGCGCGCAGGACGTCGTCCGAGCCGGCCCGCTGCCCGTCCACCGAGTACCGGTTCTGCACGCACACCACCGGCGCGATGGCCTGCGCCTGTGCCAGCTGCTCCGGCACGGCGTTGGAGACGCCCAGGTGCCGGATCAGGCCGGCCTCGCGCAGCTGCGCCAGCGCGGCGAAATGGTCGGCGAACGGGCGCGTCGAGGACACCAGCCGCAGGTTCACCACGTCCAGGTGGTCGCGGCCGAGCTGGCGCAGGTTCTCCTCGACCTGGCCGCGCAGCTGGTCGGGCCGCGCCCACGGCAGCCACTCGCCGGACGCGTCGCGTCCCGGCCCCACCTTCGTCGCGATCACCAGGTCGTCCGGGTAGGGCGCCAGCGCCGTGTTGATCAGCTCGTTCGCCGAGCGGCGCGGCGAGAAGTAGAAGGCGGCCGTGTCGATGTGGTTGACGCCCAGTTCGACGGCCCGTCGCAGGACGGTCACCGACCGTTCCCGATCGCTGGTCGACGCAGGGTCGAACGCGGCGCCACCGGTCAGCCGCATCGCACCGAAGCCGATCCGGTTGACCGTCAGATCACCGAGCCGCCACGTGCCGGCCGCCGCCGCGTCGATCGTCACGTTTCGTCATTCTGCCATCTTCGCCCGGTTCCGCACAGCTGATTATCCACTGTGGATCGTCATTCGACCAGCACGGTCCGCAACGTCTCCAGCTCGGCCGGGGTGAGTCCGTTGTCCAGCAACCACTCCGCCCCACCACCGAAGTCGGCGACGAGGCCGTCCAGGAACCGGTGCATGACCTCGGGCACGACGGCCATCGAGCCGCCCAGCGACGCGCCCTGGTACGTCGGCATCGTGGCCAACCGCCGTCCGATGCGTTCCAGGCGCTCCGCGGACAGCGCGAAGTCCTCGGCGATCGCGTCGGCCGGCACACCGACCGCGTGCAGCACGACGGCGGCGAGCACGCCCGTCCGGTCCTTCCCGGCCGCGCAGTGGAACAGCACGCTGTGCCGCCGGTCGTCGCCGATGAGCCGGGCCGCCGAGACGATCTCCGTGCCGCTGCCGGCCAGCATGCCCAGGTAGTGGTCGGTGAGCGCGTCCCGGCGCGCGTCCGGCACCGCGCCCGCGGGCGTGGCCAGCGGCAGCAGCACCCGGTGCACGTCGGCGTCGGCGAGCAGGCCGTAGGCCTCCTGCCGCGCCTCCTGGGGGTGGCGCAGGTCGATGACGGTGCGCAACCGCTTGTCGGCCAACAGGAATGCCAGGTCCTCGGCCGTCAGCTGCTGCGGTGTGCCGGACCGGAACACCACGCCGGACCGGGTGGTGCGGTTGCCGGCCACCGGCAGGCCACCCAGATCCCGCACGTTGTCCGCACCGACCAGCTCCACCCACCGGGACATCGTCACCCCCACGTCACGCCAGTCCCGTCCAGCATGCCGTACCACACAGCGGAATCACACCGCCCGGCGTGGCAGTGCTCGTATTCTGACTTGCCGATGGGACACACCGAGTCGCTGCGCTCCCGGCCCTCCCGCGCCGTGGGCGTGCCAGGGCCGCGACGCGGCGGTGTCACGGCCGTGCTCGCGTTCGCCGGTGTCGTCGTCGCTGTCGTGCAGACGCTGATCGTGCCCGTGCTGCCGGCGCTGCCCGAACTGCTGCACACGTCGCGGTCGAGTTCGGCGTGGGTGGTCACCGTGACACTGCTGACCGGTGCCGTGGCAACGCCCGTGCTGGGCCGGTTGGGCGACATGTTCGGCAAACGGCGGATGCTCCTGCTGGCCCTCGGGCTGCTGGTCGTGGGGTCGGTGGTCAGCGGGTGCACGTCGGTGCTGCCGGTGATGATGGTCGGCCGGGCGTTGCAGGGGTTCTCGATCGGCGCGATTCCGTTGGGCATCAGCATCATGCGTGACGAACTGCCGCCCGAACGGCTCAGCGCGGCCGTCGGGCTGATGAGTTCGTCGCTGGGTGTCGGCGGCGCGCTCGCGCTCCCGGCGGCCGCCCTGGTGGCCGAGCACACCGACTGGCACGCGCTGTTCTTCGGCGCCGCCGCGCTCGGCCTGGCCAGCATCGTGCTGGTGTTGCGGGCGGTGCCGGAGTCGGC
>DASZXM010000551.1:0-4657 GCA_035546415.1 Pseudonocardiaceae bacterium | reverse complement strand
GTGTTCGCGATCGTCGCCGTGCTGGCCAACCTGCTGACCGACCTCCTGTACGCCGTTCTCGACCCGAGGATCCGCTATGGCGATGGTTGACGCATCGACGTCGTCGGTGCTGCTGGCCGACGAGGCCGGTCCGGGACGCAGCCGGGGCTGGATGCGGCACGTCGAACTGGCCGTCCCGATTCTGCTGCTCGTGCTGGTCATCGGCGGCTGCTTCCTGTGGCCGCTGATCGGTGACGTGCCCAGGCCGGTGGGCGGCAACGTGCTGGACTCCAACCTGCCGGCGTTCTCACCTGGTCACCTGCTGGGCACCGACTCCAACGGCAACGACGTGTGGTCGCGCATCCTCTACGGCGGCCGGTCGTCGCTGGAGGTCGGCATCGCCGTCAACGTGCTGGGCCTGCTCGTCGGCGGCGCGCTCGGCACGGTCAGCGCGTACGTCGG
Organism: Pseudonocardiaceae bacterium; assembly: GCA_035546415.1. Taxonomy (GTDB): domain Bacteria; phylum Actinomycetota; class Actinomycetes; order Mycobacteriales; family Pseudonocardiaceae; genus DATEPR01. The sequence continues at coordinate 4,216 of DASZXM010000551.1, read as the reverse complement.
CGGTGCGATCGACACGGTGATCATGCGGGTGCTGGACGTGCTGATCGCGTTCCCGTCCCTGGTGCTCACCCTGGCCGTCGCGCAGAGCCTGGGACCCAGTCAGCTGAACACGATCTTCGCGTTGGCGTTCTTCTCCGTGCCCGCGTTCGCCCGGATCTCCCGCGCGGCGACGCTGCGGCTGCGGGAACAGCCGTTCATGGTGGCGGCGAAACTGTGCGGTACCCGGACGTCCCGGGTGCTGTTCCGGCACATCGCACCGAACATCGCACCGCAGCTGATCACGTTCTCCATGCTCGGGATGGGGATCATCATCGTCATCGAGGGAGCGTTGAGCTTCCTCGGCCTGGGCATCCCGCCACCGAACCCGAGCTGGGGCAACATGATCTCCGACGGCCAGCAGAGCCTGTCGGCGACGCCGATGCTGGTGGTGTGGCCGTGTGTGGCGCTGTTCGCCACGGTGCTGGCGTTCAACCTGCTCGGTGAGATGCTGCGGGACCGCTGGAGCGGCCGATGAGCGTGGAAGAGGTCGCCGACCGGATGACCGGGCACCAGGACGAACCGACCGGGCCACCGCTGTTGGAGGTGACCGACCTGCGGGTGCGGTTCACCGGCCGCGGCAGGCGGGTGATGGCGGTGAACGGGCTGAGCTACCGGCTGCACCCCGGCCGGATGCTGGCGATCATCGGTGAGTCGGGCTCCGGCAAGAGCGTCAGCACCCGTGCCCTGCTGGGCCTGCTGCCGGCGACGGCCAGGGTCAGCGGGTCGGCCCGGTTCGAGGGCGCCGAGCTGCTGGGCCTGCCCGACCGCCGGATGCGTCGGCACCGGGGCGCCGACCTGGCCATGGTGTTCCAGGACCCGACGCGCTCGCTGAACCCGACGATGCGCATCGGCGTGCAGATCACCGAGGCCATCCGGGCGCATGCCCAGGTGGACCGGAAGGCGGCGCGCGACCGCGCGGTGGAGCTGCTGCGGCTGGTCCGACTGCCGGCGGCGGACCGGCGGTTCCACGAGTACCCGCACCAGCTGTCCGGCGGGATGCGGCAGCGCGTGATGATCGCGATCGCGCTGGCCGCCGAGCCGAAGCTGCTGATCGCCGACGAGGCGACGACGGCGCTGGACGTCACGACACAGGCCCAGATCATGGACCTGTTGCTGGACCTGCAGGACACCCTGGGCATGGCGATCATCCTGATCAGCCACGACCTGGGCCTCGCCGCGAGCTACGCGCACGAGGTGCTGGTGATGTACGCGGGCCGGGCCGTGGAGTACGCGCCGACGAGTGTCCTGTTCGGCCACGTGCGCATGCCTTACACGAAGGCGCTGCTGAACGCGATCCCGCGCCTCGAACGGCCACCGCACACGCTGCTGCCGATCACCCCCGGCCAGCCACCGGACCTGGGCGCCCTGCCGTCCGGCTGCCCGTTCGCGCCGCGGTGCTCGTCGGCGACCGAGGAATGTGCGACGGCGCCGGCGTTCGAGGAGCACGAGCCGGGGCACTGGTGGTCGTGCTGGCACCCCTGCGCGGACGGGGTGACGGCGTGACGGCGGTGCGGGACCCGCTGCTGCGGGTGCGGAACCTGGTGCAGGAGTTCACCGTCCGCGGGCGCGGTGGCCTCAAGGGTGGCGTGGTGCACGCCGTGTCGGACGTGTCGTTCGACATCATGCCCGGCGAGACCCTCGGCGTGGTCGGTGAAACGGGCTCCGGCAAGTCGACGCTGGCCCGGTCGGTGCTGCAGGCGCCGCCCGCGAAGTCCGGCGAGGTGCTGTTCCAGGGCACCGACCTGATGCGTGTCCGGCACCGTCAGCTGACCGACGCGCGCCGGCACCTGCAGATGGTGTTCCAGGACCCGTTCGGTTCGCTGAACCCGAAATGGCGGGTCACCGACATCGTCGCGGAGCCGCTGATCGGCTACCGGACGGCCGGGATGGACCGGACGGCCCGGGTGCGTGAGCTGCTGGACCTGGTCGGCCTCAACCCGGACACCTACGGTGCCCGCCGCCCGCATGAGCTGTCCGGCGGCCAGTGCCAGCGTGTCGCGATCGCCAGGGCCCTGGCACTGGACCCGGCGCTGATCGTGTGCGACGAACCGGTGTCGTCGCTGGACGTGCTCATCCAGGCGCAGGTGCTCAACCTGTTCGAGCAGCTGCGCGGCGAGCTCGGCCTGTCGTACCTGTTCATCTCGCACGACTTGGCGTTGGTCAAGCAGGTGAGCGACCGGGTCGCGGTGATGCACCTGGGCCAGCTGTGCGAGATCGGCCCGGCGCAGGCCCTGTACCGTTCGCCGCTGCACCCCTACACGGAGGCGCTGCTGGCGTCGATCCCGGACCTGACACCGGGAGCCGCGCGACACCAGGTCACCCTGCGCGGCGAGCCACCGTCCCCGATCCACCCACCCAGCGGCTGCCGCTTCCGGACGCGGTGCCCGCGCGCCCAGGACAGGTGCGCGGTCGAGCGACCCGAGATGCGCGAACTCGCGCCGGGTCACACTGTTGCGTGTCATTTCCCAGCGGAGCCGAGGAGCGAGGATTGAGCATCGACATCGACGTCGACCGCGTGCGGGCGATCGACGTGCACACCCATGTCCACGCCTCGGTGCACGCGACGGAGGTGTCGGCGGAGTCGGGCACGGCGATGGGGGAGTACTTCGGCATCGGCACGATGCCGAGGTACACGGTCCCGGAGTTGGCCGCGTACTACCGGGAACGCGGGATGGCGTGCGTGGCGTTCGGCGTGGACAGCGTGTCCCAGACGGGCGAGGAACCGGTCCCGTCGAACGAGGAGGTGGCCGACCTGGCTGCCGAACACGGCGACGTGGTCATCCCGTTCGCCAGCATCGACCCGGCCCGCGGCCGGGCAGGGGTGAAGGCGGCCCGCCGCCTGATCACCGACCACGGCGTCCGTGGCTTCAAGTTCCACCCGAACACCCAGGCGTTCTTCCCGAACGACCGGGTCGCGTACCCGCTGTACGAGGCGATCGAGGAAGCCGGCCTGATCGCCCTGTTCCACACCGGTCAGACGGGCGTGGGAGCACGCACCCGCGGTGGCGGCGGCATCCGGCTCAAGTACTCCGATCCGATGCACGTCGACGACGTCGCCGTCGACTTCCCGGACCTGAAGATCATCCTCGCGCACCCCTCCTTCCCGTGGCAGGAGGAGGCGTTGGCGGTGGCGACCCACAAGCCGAACGTGTACATCGACCTGTCCGGCTGGTCGCCGAAGTACTTCCCGCCGATCCTCGTCCAGTACGCGAACTCACTCCTCAAGGACAAGGTCCTCTTCGGGTCGGACTTCCCGGTGATCACACCGGAACGCTGGATGGCGGACTTCGCCGACCTGCCGATCAAACCCGAGGTCCGCGAGAAGATCATGAAACGCAACGCCGCAGCCCTGCTGTGCCTGTGACGGCCACCGGCCGGCGGTCGTGCCCGACGACACGACCGTCGGCCTGCGCTCACGGGCTGCTCAGAAGACGATCTCGGCGAGCCGGGCGACGTCGGCCAGGTCGTCGGTACCCGGGTTGAAGATCACCTCGTCGGCGCCCAGTTCCTCGTACTGCTTGACGGCCTCGCGCACCTTGTCCGCGGTGTCGGCGATGCCACCCACCACGACGTCCACGAACTCGGCGGACACCGAGTAGTAGTCGTGCACGTTGGCGCGACCCAGTTCGGTGTCACCGAGCGTGAAGTACACCAGCCCGACCAGGCGCGGCGAGCCCTCCCGGCCCGCGTCCCGCCAGGCGGCCCGGGCCGCGTCGAAGGGCTGCCCGGCCATCGACGGCGGCACGGACGGGCCGATGTAACCCTCGCCCCAGCGCGCCATCCGCTCCAGCGCCTTCGGCGACGCGGCACCGAACATCAGCGGCACCTCGCGCGTGCCCCGCGGCACGGCCGGGTTCATGTCGCCACCGACGTTGGCGCCCCGCCACACGTCGCGGTAGGTCTCCAGGTCCCGGTCGAACCGCTTGCCGCGGGCCCGGGGACCGAAGCCCTCCGCGACGAAGTCGTCCTCGCGCACACCGAGACCGATGCCGAGGGTGAGCCGGCCGCCGGACACGCCATCGATGCTCGCGACCTCCTTGGCCAGCAGGGTCGCCGGCCACACCGGGCCGAGCAGCACGCCACTGAGCAGCCCGATGGTGCTCGTCGCGCCCGCCGCCGCGGCCATGGCGACCGTGTCCATGACACCGGGGTAGGCGATCCGGCCGACGGTGCCCAG
>DASZXM010000550.1:0-9023 GCA_035546415.1 Pseudonocardiaceae bacterium | reverse complement strand
CTGCCCTACGCCATGACGTTCCTGGTCGCGTTCGGCATCTACGGTTCGCTGTCCGCCGTGACCCGGCTCGCGCAGACACCGCTGGCCAGCGGTTTCGGTTACGGCTGGGGCAGCCTGATGGCCGGCTGGTTCGCGTTGCCGCAGGCCGTCGGCAGCCTCGCCGGCCTGGCCGTGCTGCGCGTCGCGCGGCGCCGCGGCATGGTGCCGACCTGCGTGATCGGCTGTACGTCGATCGTGGTGTCGTTCGCGATCTTCGCCGTCGGCCACGCGGTGCCGGTGCTGGAACTGGTCGCGCTCGGGTTCGACTCGATGGGCCTGGCCACCACGATCGCGGCGACGCAGATCATCGTGCTGCGCGCGGTGTCGAAATCCGAGTCGGGCATCGCGGTCGGCCTGTCGGTCGTGCTGTACGCGGTCGGCAACTCGGTGGGCAGCGCCGTGTTCGGCGTGCTGTTCGCCAGTTACGCCACGCCGGCCGGGGCGCCGGCCCTGGAGTCCTACCTGATCGGGTTCGCGCTGTGCGGTGCGCTGGCCCTCGCCGCGTTGGTGCTGTGCCGGCCGCTGGCCCTGCGGTCGGTCCGAACGGTCGAAGGGATCGCATGAGGGAACGGATCACACTGGCCTGCTGGGACTACGACCGCACGCAGGCGCTCGCGGACGGTCGGGTGCGCCCGGCCGGGGTCGACCTGAACTACCTGGCGCTGCCGGTCGAGGAGACGTTCTACCGGATGATGCGCCACCACGAGTTCGACGCGGCCGAACTGTCCCTGTCGTCGTACGTGATCAGCCTGTGCCAGGACGCGCCGTTCGTGGCGCTTCCGGTGTTCCCGTCCCGTTCGTTCCGGCACAACGGCGTCTACGTCAACGCGACCAGCGGCATCGAGCGGCCCACCGACCTGGTCGGCCGGACGGTCGGCGTCGCCGAGTACCAGTTGACGGCGAACGTGTGGATCCGCGGCATCCTCGCCGAGCACCACGGCGTGCCGGTCGACTCGGTGCGCTACCGGACCGGTGGCCTGCACGAACCCGGCCGCGTCGAGAAGGCCCCGCTGCACCTGCCGGACACCGTGGACGTGCGGCCGATCGACACCGGTGCCACCCTCGCGGACCTGTTGGTGCGCGGTGACATCGACGCGGTGTACACGCCGCGCAGCCCGCGTCCGTTCCTGGCCGGTGACCAGCGGGTGCGGTGGCTGTTCGCCGACCCCAGGGCCGAGGAGGAGGCCTACCACCGGCGGACCGGCATCTTCCCGATCATGCACGTCGTGGTGCTGCGGCGGGAACTGTACGAGCGGCGGCCGTGGCTGGCCCGGTCGCTGTACGACGCGTTCGCGGCGGCGAAGGACGTGGCGGTCGACCGGCTGGCCGAGACGGCCGCGCCCTACTCGATGATCCCGTGGAGCTACAGCGACTTCGACCGCGCCCGGCAGTTGATGGGGCACGACTTCTGGCCGTACGGCCTGCCCGCCAACGAGCACACGCTGGCCACATTCCTCCGCTACTCCTACGACCAGGGCCTGGCCACGAACCAGTTCCGGCCCGCCGACCTGTTCGCGCCGGAGACACTGGACTCGGTGAAGGTCTGATTGCGGTCGCCGCCGAAACGTCCGGGGATTACCGTGCGGCATGACCTTCCGTGACCTGCACTACGGCGACACGCCACTGCTGCTGCCCAACGCGTGGGACGTGCCGTCCGCGCTCGCGTTCGTCGAGGCCGGTTTCCCGGCGATCGGCACGACCAGCTTCGGGGTGGCGTCCAGCATCGGCCGGCCGGACGGCACCCGGTCCACACGGGACGCGAACGCGGCTCTGGCGCGGGTGCTGGTGACGCTGCCGGTGTACGTGAGCCTGGACATCGAGGACGGCTACTCCGACGACCCGGCCACGGTGGCCGACTACGTGGCCGGTCTCGGCGTGGCCGGCGTGAACATCGAGGACAGCACGGAGGAACGGCTGGTCGCCCCGGAGGCGCACGCCGAGAAGTTGGCCGCCGTCAAGGCCCGTTGCCCGGACGTGTTCCTCAACGCCCGCGTGGACACGCACTGGTTCGGGCAGGAGGTGGCGACGACGGTGTCCCGGGCGTTGGCGTACGTCGATGCCGGCGCGGACGGTGTCTTCGTCCCCGGCGTGGCCGACCCGGACGTGGTGCGCGACCTGGCCGCCCGCATCCCGGTCCCGTTGAACGTCCTGCCCGGCAGGCCGCTGGCCGAACTCGCGGAGCTGGGCGTCCGCCGGGTGAGCACCGGGTCGCTGCCGTACCGGGCCGCCCTGCACGCGGCGGTCGAGGTGGCCGACGCGCTCCGGTCCGGCCGGCCGGTCCCGGACGCCACGCCCTACGGCGAACTCCAGGACCGGATGGTGGCCTTCACCCGCCGGTAGGCTGATGCCCGTGGACACCGGATGGGTGCCGCCGGAGGTGGATACCAGCAGGGCGAACATCGCCCGGGTGTACGACTACCTGCTCGATGGCGGCCACAACTTCGCGATCGACCGGGAACTGGCCGAGAAGGGCCTGGAACTGCTGCCGAACCTGCGGGACGCGGCGTGGCTCAACCGGTCGTTCCTGCGGCGGGCCGTGCTGTTCTGCGTGGACAACGGCATCCGGCAGTTCCTGGACATCGGTTCCGGCGTGCCGACGGTCGGCAACGTGCACGAGGTGGCCCAGAAGGTCGCCCCGGACTCGAAGGTCGTCTACGTCGACAACGAGCCGGTCGCGGTGGCGCACAGCGAACTGCTGTTGGAAGGCAACCGGAACGCCACGGTGCTGCACGCGGACGCCCGCCGCCCCGACGACATCCTGACATCCCCGGTGACCCGCCGCATGCTCGACTTCGACCAGCCGGTCGCGGTCCTGATGGTGGCGCTGCTGCACTCGGTCCCGGACGGCGACGACCCGGCCGGCATCGTGGCGCGCTTCCGGGACGCGGTGGCGCCGGGCAGTTGGCTGGTGCTGTCGCACGGCACGGGGGACAAGGGCTCGGAACGGTTGCGGCAGTACCGGGAGCTGTACCGCAACAGCCCGACACCGGTCGTCCACCGCACACACGCGGAGGTCGTGTCCCTGTTCGACGGCTGGAACCTGGTCGAACCGGGCGTCGTGTTCACGCCGGAATGGCGCCCCGAACCGGGCAGCACCCCGATCCCGGACCCCGAACGCGGCTTCTGCTACGCGGGAGTGGCCCGCAAGCCCTAGCGGTCACCGGCCCTGACCGCAGGAGTTCCGCGTGCTGTCGAGCTCGATCGGCTCTGGCAGCAGATCGTTGTTGTCCTCAAGGTGTCGGCCGCTGCCGGTGAGCACGAACTCCCGCATGTCGGGGTCGTTGATGTCGTAGGGGTCGGGGGCGGGATAACCGGCCGGTGGCCGGAAGTTCAGCTGGTAGTGCCCGGCTGCCACGGTCGGGAAGGCAAACCCTGCCATCGCGGTCGGTGACCGTCGTCCACTCCTGCGTCGACAGGTTCGGCGTCACGGGCGTCAAGTGCACGACGACACCGGCGACCGGCCCGCCCGGCGACCCATCGGGCAGCTGACAAGCGAAACGGCCGGCCACGGAGTGCCGCGCGCCCACCACCTGCGCGTCCGCCTCCGCCTCGACGCTCTCACCGCCCGGCCCCGGGGTTTTCAGCACGCAGTCCGCGGTCACGATCCCGGTGTCGTAGGCGAAGGGGGACACCTCGCTGGGCACGATGAACGTGACCTGCTGGCCGGCCCGCAGCGTCCCACCGGTCGGCGTGCCGAACGCACCCAGGACACTCTCGTCGAACCGGTCAGCCGCAGCCGCGGGGTGCTGGTGGCGGTGTAGGAGAACGCGTCCCATCTGGGGATGACCGAGAGTCGCTCGTGGTAGGCGACCATGAGGGGGCTCGGCGGGGCGTCGGCGAGAACGACACGAATCGAACCGATCGGCCTGTGCATCGGCCCACCCCCCGGTTGCCGTGCGTCAGCCTACCGAGGGCGGGTCGGGCGTTGCTAGACGTCCCACTCCCGGGTCGGCGGCGGCACCTCGCGTTCGGTCGCGACCGGCCGGGCCGGCATCTCGCGCTCGGCCACGACCGGCCGGGTGCGGATCAGGTGTGACACGTTCACCAGCGGCACCGTGATCGCCAGCCCGATCAACAGGTTCAGCAGGGCCGTCGCGACCTTGTTGTCCGTGCTGACCACCAGGCTCAGCGGGATCACCATCGCGACGACCGTGAGCAGACCCATGATCCAGCCGAAGAACTGGCTCGCGCGCGGCGTGGTGACCATCAGGAAGTGCAGCAGGCCGGTGGCCAACAGGCCGGCCACGGCCGACAGCACCACGTAGGCCCACGTGCTCGCGTTGCCCCACGCGCCGTCGCCGCGCGGCGCGAGGATGGCCACGTGCGCCAGGCCGCGGGCGATGAGGATGCCGACGAGCGCGGCGAGCGCCGCGACCACAGCCGTGGCACCCCCGGCCGCCCACAGGCGCTGCGCGTCCGGTTTCGGCGGCGCATAGGTGGTGGGATAGCGGTTCATCGTCCGGCCTCCGTCCTGGCCTTGCTGCCGTCTACCGGACTACCCCGGCCCGCACCGCTCTAATCCGGGGCACCGTCACCCGCGGACGCGACCTTCTGATTACCCACTGTGATCAGTCCGGCATGGCCGCGACGATGTTCTCCGGGGTGAGCGGGAGCGTTCGCACGCGGACGCCCAGCGCGTCGTGCACGGCGTTGGCGATGGCCGCCACGGTCGGCCCCTGCGCGGTCTCGCCGACGCCGAGTGCCGGATTTCCGTTGCCCGGCATGAGATGTACGTCCACCGAGGGCACTTCGGAGAAGCGCAGGATCGGGTACGTCTCCCACGTGTCGCTGGTGACGGTGTACCGGTCGAACCGGACCCGTTCCCGCAACGCCCAACTGGTCGCCTGGATCGCGCCACCCTCGATCTGGTTCGCCGCGCCGTCCGGGTTGATCACCAGGCCGGCGTCCACCGCGATCGTCAGCTTCCGCACTCGTACCTCGTGCGTCGCCTCGACCTCGGCGACCACCGCGCAGTAGGCGCCGGAGTTCTTGTACCTGGCGTAGCCCACCCCGTGGCCGACCGAGTCCGACGTGGACCAGTCGGCGCACTCGGCGGCCGTCGTCAGGACGGCACGGCCGCGCGGATCGGCCAGTTGGGCCAGCCGGTATTCGACGGGGTCCCGGCCCGTGGCCGCCGCGAGTTCGTCGAGGAACGACTCGACCGCGAACACGTTGACGAACGCGCCCAGCGATCGCAGCGACGACGTGCGCAGCGGCATGGTCAGCAGCCGGTGGTTCACCACCCGGTACGCGGGGAAGTCGTAGCCGGGCACGGAGTTGCGGCCGGCGCCGCCACCGCGTTCCAGCGGTGGCTCCAGCGCCGGGTCGATCGGGCCGCCGCCTTCCCGGTGGCCGGCGGCCAGGAGCGCGACCGACGCCACGGTGCCCGGTCGGGTGACGTGTCCGTTGCCCCAGATCTCGTGTTCCCACGACGTGACGTTCCCGCTGCTGTCGACGTCGGCGGCGACGCGCACCACGGCGGCCGGGCCGAACGGCGCCCAGGCCAGTTCGTCCTGGCGTGACCACAGCACCCGCACCGGCCTGCCCGGCACGTGGGTGGCCAGCAGGGCCGCGTCCAGGGCGACGTCGTCGGCCCCGTTGTGGCCGTAGCAGCCGGCGCCCTCCCGGTGCCGGACGGTGATCCGCTCCTCCGGCAGGTCCAGCGCACGGGACAGTTCCCGGCGCAGCAGGTAGATGCCCTGGCTGTGCGTCCAGACCGTCAGCCCGGCGGCCGTGCGCAGCGCGGTGGCGCTGGACGGTCCCATGGCGGCATGCGCGACGTAGGGCCGATGGTAGGTGGCCTCGACGGCGTGGGTGGCGTGTGGCTCGCCCGACTCGGCGAGCACGGTCGTCTCGGCGGGCGCCGCCGTCAGGAACGCGGGCAGGTCGTCCTCGTCGGGCAGCGTGGGCCGCTCGTCCCACTTCGCGTCCGCGCGCAGGCGGTCGGCGGCGCGGACGGCCGTCTCCTCGCGTTCGGCGACCACGCCGAGGAAGTCGCCGTCCCGCACGACCGTGAGCACACCGGGTGGGGGCGTCAGGTCCGCGTCCACGAGCCGGGCGCCGCGGGACGGCGGCCGCACCACCCGGCCGTAACACAGGCCGTCCAGGGCGAGATCGTGGACGAACCGCTTGCCGGGCAGGTCCAGCCGGGGTACCGCGGTGCCCACGACGCGGTAGTCGGCCACGGCCTTCGGCTCGACGTCGCCGCTCGCCGGACGGTCCAGCAACGCGTCGTCGGCCAGATCCCAGTAACTGGTGGAACGGCCGTCCGGCGCGGTGATCCGGCCGTCGTCGACGGTGAGCACTGCCGTTCCCAGGCGTTCGGCGGCGGCGGCGAGCAGGACGGCCCGTGCCTCGGCGCTCGCGACCCGCAGCGCGGCACCGGACTGCTGGACCGACAGGCTGCCGGCCGTGTAGCCCTCGTTCGGGCTGGTGCCGGTGACGGCCGGTGTCATCCGGATGCGCGTGACGCCGATGTCGAGTTCTTCGGCGACGATCTGGGCCAGTGCGGTGAGCACCCCCTGGCCGAGTTCGACCTTGCCGGACCGCACCTCCACCACGCCGGTCGGCCGGAAGCGCAGCCAGGCGCCCAGTCGCGGGTTCGCCTGCAGGGACGGCGGCAGCTCGGTCATCGGCGCTCCCGTGCCGCCGTGAGTACCGCTCGCACCACGCGGTTGTGCGCACCGCAGCGGCACAGGTTGCCGTCCAGCGCGGCCCGTACGTCGGCCTCGGTCGGGTCGGCGTTCTCGGCCAGCAGGGCCGTCGCGGCGACGACGATCCCGGACACGCAGAAGCCGCACTGCGCGGCCTGTTCGTCGACGATCGCCGTGGCCACCAACGGGTCCAGACCCTCCACAGTGGTCACCGCGGCGCCGTCGACGGCCGACACCGGGATGTCGCACGAGTACGCAGGCCGGCCGTCGACCAGCACGAGACACGCGCCGCACAGGCCGAGGCCGCAGCCGAACCGGGTGCCGGTCAAGCCGAGATGGTTGCGCAGCACGTACAGCAGCGCGGTGTCCGGCTCGGTGTCCACCTCGTGGCGCTGCCCGTTCACGACGACGGTGGCGGTCACGCGGTCACTCCCTGGCGTCCGATCACGCTGTCGGCGTGGTCGGCGGCGATCGCGGCGAACTCGTGCACGATGCCGTCCCGACGGGTGCCGTCCCAGGCCAGGGCGACCCGGTTGGGCGGGATGTCGCGGATCGGGACGTGGGTGACGTCGGCGCGGGAGTAGAATGTGGCGGCCGACAACGGCAGCACGCAGACGCCGTGGCCGGCGGCGACGTGTTCGAGTTTCTCCTCGACGGAGTGGAACACCGGCAGCGGCCCGGGTGCCACGGTCGCGATGTCCCGCCACTCCGGCACCATCTCCGGGTCCTGGAGCAGCGGGTCGTCGGCGAGGTCGGCGATGCTGACGTGCTCCTTGCCGGCCAGCCGGTGGTCGGCCGGCAGTGTCGCGACGCGGGGCTCGGTGATCAGCGGCTGGATCCGCAGGCCACGGCGGTCCACGGGCAGCCGCAGGAAGGTGACGTCGACCCGGCCGTCGTGCACGGCGTCGACGGCGTCCCAGCCGGTGCGGACGACGTCGACCGTGAGACCGGGGTGGCGGGCGGTGAGTTCGCGGATGGGTGCGGTGACGATCAGTCCCGCCATGAACCCGACGACGAACGTGGCCGATCCGCGCGCGGCGCGCGTCACCCGGCGCAGCAGCGCGGACGCGTTGGCCAGCAGCGGACGGGCGTCGGCGAGGAGTTGTTCGCCCGCAGGCGTGAGTTCGGTGGACCGCCTGTCCCGCATCAGGAGCGGGGTCTTCAGCTCGTCCTCCAGGGCCTTGATCTGGCGGGACAGCACGGGTTGGGCGATGTGCAGGCGGAGGGCGGCGCGACCGAAGTGGCGTTCCTCGGCGACGGCGACGAAGTAGCGGAGCTTACGCAGGTCGACGTCCATGCCGGCCTCCTTTCCGATACCCACAGGGTATTACAGAAGCGGGAAAGGGTCTTGGACACAGGCCGCTGACCAGCGCGAACCTTGACGTATGTCGAACGGAGAGGTGCGTGTGACGATGCAGGGTCAGCGGGTCGTGGTGCTGGGTGGCACGTCCGGGATCGGGTTGGCCACGGCGGTCGCGGCGGCGTCGGCGGGTGCGTCGGTGACGGTCGTGTCGAGCAGCAAGGAGCGGGTCGAGCAGGCGCTGTCGGTGTTGCCGGCGGACGCGACCGGGTCGGCGGTCGACCTGACGGACGAGTCGGCCATGGCCGGCCTGTTCGACGGCGGCTTGGATCACCTGGTGTTCACGGCGGGGGAGTCGCTGTCGCTGATGCCGGTGGCGGAGGTCGACCTGGAGCGGGCGACGGAGTTCTTCCGGCTGCGGTACTTCGGCGTGTTGACGGCGGTGCGGGCCGCGGCACCGCACATCCGGCCGGGCGGCTCGATCACGTTGACGGCGGGCGTGGCGAAGGACCGTCCGCGCCCGGGTTGGTCGGTGGCGTCCAGCATCGTGGGCGCGGTCGACGCGCTGACCAGGGCGTTGGCGGTGGAACTGGCGCCGATCCGGGTGAACGCGGTGTCGCCGGGCATCGTGCGGACGCCGATGTGGGGCGCGGACGTCGACGACTACTACCGCGAGGTGGCGGCCGGGTTGCCGGTCGGCCGCGTCGGCGAGCCGGCGGACATCGCGCAGGCGTACCTGTTTTTCATGACGTGCGGCTTCGCCACGGGCACGGTGCTGACGGTCGATGGCGGTTCTACGCTGGCGGCGTGACCGAACCTGAACCGATTTCCGTGCTGGAAGCGCTGCACTCCACCCCGTCGCGCCGCTACCTGTCGTCCACCCCGATCCCGGACCAGGTGATCTGGGCCATCCTGGACGCGGCGGTGCGCGGCCCGTCCGGCGGCAACGCGCAGGGCTGGGGGTGGGTCGTGGTGACCGATCCCGACGTGAAGAAACAGATCGCGTCCTGGTATCGGGAAGGGTGGGACAA
>DASZXM010000549.1:0-6443 GCA_035546415.1 Pseudonocardiaceae bacterium | reverse complement strand
GGAAGCCGAGCACGGCGGACACGATGGTGATCGTGCGCAGGTACGCGGCGTCGCCCGCACCGAGCAGCACGCCGTCCACGGCGAACACCACACCCGCGATCGGTTGCAGCGCAACGAAGAACCACCAGGCCTGCGGGATCTGCGCGAGGACCGTCGGGTCGGACGTGAACGCGTGCGGCAGCACACCGGCGAGTGCGGCGAACAGCACACCCGTGCCGATGCCGAGCACCAGTCCGTAGGCGGTGACCCGGTTGGCGAGCTTCTTCGCGGCCCGCTGCCGACGGGCACCGAGTTCCGCGCCGACCAGCGCCTGGGCGGCGATCGCGATGGAGTCGAGCACGAGCGACAGGAACGTCCACAGCTGCAGCACGACCTGGTGCGCACCCACGGCTGCGGCGGACGTGCGGGCGGCGACACTCGCGGCGGACACGAAGCACGCCTGGAACGCCAGACTGCGCAGCACCAGGTCGCGACCCATGCGCAGTTGCGCGCGCATCGCGGCCCAGTGCGGCCGGACGCACACATGCTCGCGCCGCAACGCGTTGAGGAACAGGCTCGCCACGACCACCTGGGCAGCGACGTTCGCGATCGCCGAACCGGTGAGCCCCCAGTGCAGGACGTGCACGAAAATGGGACAGAGCACGGCGGACATGCCGTTGCCGGCGACGACGAACCGCAGCGGCCGCCGGGTGTCCTGCACACCACGCAACCAGCCGTTGCCGGCCATCGTCACCAGGATCAGCGGCACACCGAACAGCGCGATCCGCAGCCAGCGCACGGCGTTGTCGGCGACCGGCCCGGCGCCGGCCAGCGCGTCGGCCACGGGTTGGGCGAGCAACTGCCCGAGCACGAGCAGCACGACACCGATCAGCGCCCCGAGCCAGGTCGCGTCGACGCCCTCGGCGACGGCATCCGACCGACGACCGGCACCGTGCAGGCGCGCGGCACGAGCGGTGGTGCCGTAGGCGAGGAACGTGAGCTGGGTGGAGACGAGCGACAGGAGGAGACCGCCCAGGGCCAGCCCGGCCAGCGGCAACGCCCCGAGGTGCCCGACCACAGCGGTGTCCACGAGCACGTAGAGCGGCTCGGCAGCCAGCACACCGAGTGCCGGCACGGCCAACCCGAACAGCCGCCTCGCCCCGACCGGCCGATCGGACACGCCGGCAGCCACAGCGGGATCGGCGGCGGCCGACGACTCACCAACTGGCCAACCGGTACCGGCCGCACCGGCAGCAGCATCGGCGGCGCCGACGGCGGGATCGGCGGCGGCCAACGGCTCACCGGCCGGCCGAGCGGCCCTGGCAGCATCGGCGCCGGCGGCGGCATCAGCGGCGCCGGCAGCGGGTTCGGCCGCCTTCAACTGCTCGCCGAGGCCGCACCGCCCGGCGGCCGGCTTCGGGTGCTCGTGTGTCGGGTCAGTCACCGGGGAGTTCGGGGGCTCGGCCGAGTTCCGTCTTCAGGCGGGTCAGGACGTCCTCCGCCGTGCCGTCCGTCGTGAAGCCCGCTGCCAGGCGGTGGCCGCCGCCGCCCAGTGCTCGGGCCACCGCGCTCACGTCCACACGGCCGACGGCGCGCAGTGAGCCGGTCCAGCGGTCCGGGCCTGCCTGTTTCAGCACCGCCGCGACCTCGGCCTCCCGGCTGGCCCGAATGATGTTGATCACACTTTCCACGTCCTCCTGGCGCAGGCCGGCGGCGTCCTCCGTGGTCACCACCGCGTGCACCAGGCCCAGGCCGCGCGCTGCCGCCGGGTCCAGCTCGGCCCGGCCCAGGACCGCCGACAGCATGTGCAGCCAGCCGAACGGGTGGGTGTCCAGCAGCGGTCGGGCCACCGCGTCCGCCCGGACGCCCGCCTCCAGCAGACGCGCGGCCGCCAGGTGCGTCGCGGGCGTCGCCCTGCGGAACGAGCTGGTGTCGGTGAGCAGGCCGGCGTACAGGCCGCGAGCCGCCGGTTCGACGAGCGGGACGCCCAGTTCGTCGAGCAGGCGGAGGATCAGCGACGCCGTCGCCTCCGCCGTGTCGTCGACGACGTTGAGCGTGCCGAACCGGGTGTTGGAGACGTGGTGGTCGATGACGATCACGTGCCCGCCGGCCGCGCGGGTCGCGGCGACGCGGTCGGCGAGCGGGCCGAGGCGGTCGATCGCGCTGGAGTCCAGCACCACCAGCAGCGGTGGCACCGCGGGGATGTCGGCGGCCGTGACGAACAGGTCCAGCGCGTCGAGGTGCCGCAGCGACTCGGGCACGTCGGCCGGCTCGCCGAACGACACGCGCACCGTGGCGCCGAGGCCGTGCAGGACGACGCCCAGGCCGACGGAACTGCCGAACGCGTCCGCGTCCGGGTTGACGTGACCGAAGATGGTGACGTCCCGGGCGTCCGCGAGGATCGTCGCGGCTTCCTTCAGCAGCTGCTGCACCGACATGCTCATGCCTGGCAAAGTACGCTGCTGCCCGATGAACTCCTACGCGGTGATGATCTACCCGTCGGCGAACCGGGTGTACGCGGACGCGAGCGTGCGGCTGCTGGTCAGCGAGCTGCGCGTGTTCGACGCGGCCGTGCTCGGCGGGAAGGTCACCGACATCGCGGAAACCACCATCGGCGGCGTGCCGTATGTCACGTTCACCGCGCCCGAGCTGTCCGACCACGACGTGCGGTCGCTGTCCAACCTGTCCGTGCTGTACGCGCTGTTCGAGGTGCGCGGCGACCTGCTGCGACCGGTCCGGTTGGACCGGCTCGACGTGTTCGACAGCGACCTGCTGACCATCCAGAAGTACTCGGGCAAGACCAACGAGCTGTTCACGAAGCTGGTGCTGAACGTGACCGCGCTGAGCACCGACCGGCCGGATCTGACGCGGCGGCTGGCCGTGCTCGACCCGATGTGCGGCCGCGGCACAACGCTGCACCAGGCGATGACGTACGGATACGACGCGTCCGGCATCGACATCGACGCGAAGGACTTCGACGAGTACGGCCGGTTCATCCGGACGTGGCTGAAGAACAAGCGCCTCAAGCACGAAGCGACGGTCGTGCCGATCCGCCGCGACCACGCCACGCTGGGCAAGCGGCTGGACGTGACGCTGG
Organism: Pseudonocardiaceae bacterium; assembly: GCA_035546415.1. GTDB lineage: Bacteria > Actinomycetota > Actinomycetes > Mycobacteriales > Pseudonocardiaceae > DATEPR01. Next base: position 3,367 of record DASZXM010000549.1, on the reverse strand, counting down.
GCGTGACGAAGGAACGCTACAAAGCCGGCGACGTGCTACGACTGTCCTATGTGCACGGTGACACGACACGGACGGCGGAGTTCTTCCGGCCGGGCACGTTCGACGTGATCGTGACGGACGCCCCGTACGGCGTGCAGCACGGCAGCCGCAGCGAACACCTGTCCCGGTCGCCGCTGCATCTGGTGCGCCAGGCCGCGCCCGGCTGGGCGAAGGTGCTCCGGCCCGGCGGCGCGCTGGGCATCTCGTGGAACACGCACGTGGCGTCCCGGGCGGAACTGGCGGGCGCGCTCGCCGACGGCGGCCTGACAGTGCTCGACTCCGAGCCGTACCTCGGCTTCGAGCACCGCGTCGACCAGGCGATCGTCCGTGACGTACTGGTGGCCAGGAAGGCCGGTTAGCCGCCTAGTCCTCGTCGTCCTCGGTGGTCCGAGGCGCCTTGTACGGATCGGCCTCGCCCGCCGGAGTGGCACCGCCCGCGATGCGGGCGACCTCCGCGTCGGCCTGGCGAGCCTTGGCGAGCAGTTCGTCGATGCGGCGGGCGTCGTCCGGGACCGTGTCGGCCACGAACGCCAGCGTCGGCGTGAAGCGGACGCCGGTGCCCTGGCCGACCAGGGTCCGCAGGACACCGCGGGCCGATTCCAGGGCCGCGGCGGCACCGGCCGTGTCCGGTTCGCCGTCGAGCGAGTCGGGACGCACGGTGTAGTACACCGTCGCGTCGTGCAGATCGGCGGTCACCTTGGCGTCGGTCACGGTCACCTTCGCCAGCCGTGGGTCCTTCACCTCGTGTTCCAGCGCGGACGCGACGATCTGCGCGATCCGCTTGGCGAGGCGACGGGCCCGGGGTGCGTCAGCCACGACACAACCTCCCTCTCCAAAAGCCGCACTAGTCGTGCGGGCCGACCAGCCGGTGTCGCGCGGACAGCAGCTGCATCTCGACCCGACTGGCGACCAGCCGTTCGCAGGAGTCCAGCACGCGCTGGACGTGTTCGGAATCGGGCGACACGACGGCGACGCCGATCATGGCCCTCCGGTGCAGGTCGAGGTGCCCGGCTTCGGCGACCGACACCTCGAACTTCCGGCGCAGTTCCGCGATCACGGGACGCACCACGGATCGCTTCTCTTTCAGCGAATGGACGTCCCCGAGGAGGATGTCCAACTCCAACGCACCCACGTACACGTCAGTGGTTCCCCGTAGTCTGGGGGGCGTACCGGGGACCGGACGGGGATGCCGGTCCCCGGTACGTCACACGACGGTCAGACGCGCGGCTTCTCGCGCATCTCGTAGGTCTCGACCACGTCCGACACCTTCAGGTCGTTGAAGCTGCTGACGGTCAGACCACACTCGAAGCCCTCGCGGACCTCGGTGGCGTCGTCCTTGAAGCGCCGCAGCGACGTGATCGTCTGGTTCTCCGACACGACGACGCCGTCCCGCAGGATGCGGGCCTTCGCGTTGCGCCGGATCTCCCCGGACAACACCATGCAACCGGCGATCGTGCCGACCCGCGAGGACCGGAACAGCTCGCGGACCTCCGCCCGGCCGAGCTGCACCTCCTCGTACTCCGGCTTGAGCATGCCCTTCAGGGCCTGCTCGATCTCGTCGATCGCCTGGTAGATGACCGTGTAGTACCGGATGTCGATGCCCTCTTGGGCGGCCTGCTCGGCCACCTTGCCCTCGGCCCGGACGTTGAACCCGATGATGACCGCGTTGGACGCGATCGCCAGGTCCACGTTGGCCTTGGTGATGCCACCGACACCGCGGTCGATCACCCGCAGCTCGACCTCGTCGCCGACGTCGATCTTCATGAGCGCGTCCTCGAGGGCCTCGACGGTACCCGAGTTGTCACCCTTGATGATCAGGTTGAGCTGGCTGGTCTCCTTCAGCGCGGCGTCCAGGTCCTCCAGGCTGACCCGCTTGGCCCGGGACGCGTTCAGCGCGTTGCGGTTGCGGGCCGCGCGGCGCTCGGCGATCTGCCGGGCGACGCGGTCCTCGTCCACCACGAGGAACTTGTCACCGGCACCGGGCACCGACGTGAAGCCGACGACCTGCACCGGACGCGACGGCGTCGCCGCCGTGATGTCCTCGCCGAACTCGTCCAGCATCCGCCGCACGCGGCCGTACGCGTCGCCCGCGACGATCGAGTCGCCGACGTGCAGCGTGCCGCGCTGGACCAGCACCGTGGCCACCGGACCACGACCGCGGTCCAGGTGCGCCTCGATCGCCACGCCCTGGGCCTCCATGGCCGGGTTGGCCCGCAGGTCCAGCGAGGCGTCCGCGGTGAGCAGGATCGCCTCCAGCAGCCCGTCGATGTTGGTGCCCTGGCGGGCCGAGATGTCGACGAAGATGGTGTCGCCGCCGTACTCCTCGGGGACCACGCCGTAGTCGGTCATCTGCTGGCGGATCTTCTGCGGGTTCGCACCCTGCTTGTCGATCTTGTTCACCGCCACCACGATCGGCAGCTCGGCGGCCTGCGCGTGGTTGATCGCCTCCACCGTCTGCGGCATGACACCGTCGTCGGCGGCGACCACGATCACCGCGATGTCGGTGGCCTGCGCACCACGGGCACGCATGGCGGTGAACGCCTCGTGACCCGGGGTGTCGATGAAGGTGATCAGCCGCTCGTTGCCCTCCAGGTTCGTCGACACCTGGTAGGCACCGATGTGCTGGGTGATGCCGCCCGCCTCGCGCTCGTGCACGTTGGTCTTGCGGATCGTGTCCAACAGCCGGGTCTTACCGTGGTCGACGTGACCCATGACGGTCACGACCGGCGGCCGTGCGGCCAGGTCGTCCTCACCGCCTGCGTTCTCACCGTAGGTGATGTCGAACGACCCGAGCAGCTCGCGGTCCTCCTCCTCGGGGCTGACCACCTGGACCTGGTAGTTCATCTCCGAGCCGAGCAGTTCCAGCACGTCCTCGGACACGGACTGGGTCGCGGTGACCATCTCACCGAGGTGGAACAACACCTGCACCAGCGAGGCCGGGTTGGCGTTGATCTTCTCCGCGAAGTCGGTCAGCGAGGCACCACGGGGCAGCCGGATGGTCTCGCCGCTGCCCTTGGGCAGCCGGACACCGCCGACGCTGGGCGCCTGCATGTTGTCGTATTCCTGGCGCTTCTGCCGCTTCGACTTGCGGCCACGCCGCGGCGCGCCACCCGGGCGGCCGAACGCACCGGCGGCACCGCCACCGCGCGCGCCACCGCCACCGGGACGGCCACCGCCACCGCGGTAACCACCGCCACCGGCGGGTGCACCGCCACCGCCACCGGGGCCGCCGCGATAACCGCCGCCGCCACCACCGCCACTGGGACCACCGCGGTAACCGCCGCCGCCACCACCGGGACGACCACCGCCGCCACCGGGACCACCGGGA
>DASZXM010000548.1:0-3716 GCA_035546415.1 Pseudonocardiaceae bacterium | reverse complement strand
TGAGCGCCCTGGTTCCCGGAGTCGGCCCTGCGCTGGCCGCCGACGTGCGCGTCGACGCGACGATCGCCCTCCCCGAGCGGGTGCTCGACGAGGCCGCGCGTGCCGCCACCGTGCTGCTGGTGACCACGACGCAACCCTTCGGGTCGGCCGCGTGGCTTGACTACCACGCCCGGTTCCTCGCCCGCTACGGTCCCGGCGCGCTGGTGCCGGTGCGGGACCTGCTCGCCGACTCTGGCCTCGGATACCCCACTGGATACCTTGGTGCACCACGCGCCCGGCCCGCCTGGCGGGTGCTGACCGACCGCGACGCCGCCTCTTGGCGTTGATTCAGCAGGCCACCCTGACGGGGGCGCGGGAGATCGAGCTGACCGACGCTGACGTGGAGGCCCTGACCGTCGGGGAGCACGCCGACGCCGTCGCGCCCCAGCGGATCGAACTAGGCGTCGAGGTATACGCCGCGTCGACCGCAGCAATCGACCGCGGCGAGTTCGCCCTGCGGGTCACCGCCGCACCGCACGCGCAGACCAGCATGGCCGGACGATTCGCCTACCTGCTTGACCGAGCCGATCGTGCTCGACTGGCCGCGACCTACGCCGCAGGACCAGCACAGCCTCCGACGGACCAGGCCGCGCCGGGCACGGTGGCGGTCCAGTTGTCCTTTCCGCCGCGCCGGCCCCACAACGAGAACGTGGTGCGGGTGCCGCCACTGCTCGGCGACGTCCTATCGCTGTCGGAACATCCCGATCCCGCGCACCCGGACCTCGCCGTCATCGGGGTGGACGACCTGGCGGTCACGGCCGACGCCGAGCAGATGTACCTGGTGCAGCTCTCCACCGGTCGACGGGTGATCCCGCGGATTCCGCACGCCCTGGACACCGCCGTGCAGAGCCCGCCGCTGGCCCGATTCCTCGCCGAGGTCGCCGACGCCCGCAGCGCGGTGTTCCGCGGCTTCGATCTCGGCGCCGCCCGCGTCCTGCCCTACGTGCCGCGCATCCGCTACCGCCGCACGGTGCTGTCCGCCGCCCGCTGGATTCTCTCCGGCACCGACGTCGAGGACCGGCCGGAGACCCCCGACGGGCAGGAGCCGTTGCGGTCATGGCGGCAGCGGTGGCAGGTGCCGGCACGAGTTGTGCTCGTTCACGGGGAGCTGCGCCTGCCGTTGGATCTCGACCACGAACTCGACCGCGCCCTGCTCCATGCCCGTCTGGAGCGCGCCGGCCGAGTGGAACTACACGAGGACGGCCCGCCAGACAGGCAGGGCTGGATTGGGCGACCAGCGGAGCTACTGATCCCGATGACCGCGATCACCCCGCCCGCACGGCCGCTGCCCGCCACCGCCGCACCCGGTGCCGCCCTCCAGCCCGGCGGCTCCGCCGTGGTCCACGCGCAACTGGTGGGCAACCCCGCCCGGTTCGACGAGATCCTCACCGCGCACCTGCCTCGGTTCGTCGCCGAACTCCACGACCCGCGTGACCCGGATGCCCCGGTCCAGTCGTGGTGGGTGCGGCGGCACCGCGACATGATCCTGCCCGAGGCCGATCAACACCTTGCCGTGTTCCTGCGGCTCGCCAGCCCGCAGCACTACGGAGCCGTCGCCGCCCGCCTGGCCACATTCGCGGCTGACCTGGACTCTCGTGGGCTTCCTGGCCAGCTCACCCTGGCCCCAACGCCGCAGCATCCCGCTCGCTACGGCGACGGCCCCGCACTCACGGCCGCCGAGCAGGTGTTCGCCACGGACACCACGGCCGCCATCGCCCAGCTCGCGGCGGCGCAGGCGTCCGAGGTGCCCGCCCAGGCCCTGGCCGCCGCGTCGATGGCGCACCTGGCCGCCTCCTTCGCTCCCGATCCGCCGACCGGGTACCGGGCGCTGCTGGGATGCCTGCGCCAAGAGCACGGTCCGCTGGACCGGGCGCTGCGCGACCACGCACTCGCTGTGGCCGACCCCGCCCAGCAGTACCGCGCGGTCCATGCACTTCCGGGTGGCGAGGCGGTTGCCGCCGCTTGGAGTGCCCGCGACACCGCGCTGCGCGCCTACCACGATGCCCTTGTCCAACAGGGGCGAGAGCCCGGCGCGGTGCTGCGCACGCTGCTGCACGAGCACCACATCCGCGCCGTCGGCGTCGATCCGACGTTCGAGAAGGAAACCGGACGACTCGCCCGCGCCGTCGCGCTGCGCTGCCTCGCCCCGGCCGGTGCCCGATAACCACCGGCGCAGACCCGAGCCTGGACACCGACACAGTGACCTTGACCCTCGACGAGGTGGCCAGCCAGTCCCTAGCCCGAGGCGCAGTCGGGGCCGCGCTGCTGCACGTCGAACGCGCATGGACCGGCTCCGGCAGATGGGACACCGCCCACACCCATATCCGCCGGGTAGTGGCCGGGCCGGTCGACGCCGCCAACCACGCCGGCCTGTACTACGGGGCGCCCGCCGTGGCGTTCCTGCTGCACGCCGCCGCCGACCGCCACCCCAGCTACCGCGCGGCCAGCCAGACGATGGACGAGCACGTGCTGCGCCTGACCCGCAAGCGTTTGGATGCCGCCGGCACCCGAGTCGACCGCGGCCAGCCCGCCACCTTCGCCGAGTACGACCTGTTCTACGGGCTCACCGGCATCGGCGCGCTGCTGCTGCGCCACGACCCCGACAGCGACGAGCTGGCCGGGATTCTGCGATACGTGGTCACCCTGGTCACCCGGCCGCGCCACGAGGACGGCACTGACCTGCCGGGTTGGTGGGTGGCGCACGACCCGGACCAGATCCTGCCGACGCCCGGCGGGCACGCGAACTTCGGCATGGCTCACGGCGCGGCCGGGCTGCTGTCCTTCCTCGCCCTGGCCACCCTGCGCGGGCGCGTGGTCGACGGCCAGCCCGAGGCGATCGCCGTGCTCACGGAGTGGTTCGACCGGTGGCGGCAGGACGGATCGGACGGACCGTGGTGGCCGCAATGGATCACCCGCGAGGAGCTACGCACAGGCCGCCCCGCCCACACTCGTCCCGGCCGAGCCTCCTGGTGCTACGGGACGGTCGGCATCGCCCGCGCCCAGCAACTCGCCGCCCTGTCCACCAACGATCCGCGACGCCGCCACGCTGCCGAGGACGCCCTGGCCGCGAGCCTGGCCGACACCCAACTCGACCGGATCACCGAACCGGGCCTGTGCCACGGCATCGCCGGGGTGTTCCAAACCGCTTACCGCGCGTCCCGCGACGCCCTTGGCGCCGCCCTCGCCCACCGCGTTCCGGTACTGGCCGACCGGCTCGCCCAGCACGCGCAATCACGAGGCGACGAGGACGGGTATCCGCCTGCCGCGACCGGGCTGCTGACCGGACACATCGGGGTGGACCTGGCGCTCGAGACCGCGCGGCACAGCACGCCGCCTCACACGGGATGGGATGAATGTCTGCTGATCACCTGACCACCACACCCCGGCCCACCGCCTCCGCCGACATCGCCACCGCCGTGCTGGCGGTTCTCGCCGGCCGCGAGCCCAGTACCGTCGCCGCCCACCACACCCTGGACCCGGCAGACCTCGATGACGCTGTGCACGCTTACCAAGCCGCTGGACTCGCGGCGCTGGAACGACGGACCGAAGGCACGTGGTACGAGGTGCGTGTCCAGTTCGCCGATTGGGCGCACGCCGAGACTGTCGGCGCCACGACGCTGGGACCGGCCCTGGACCGACTCCGCGCCGATCAGGTGGTGGCCGGATGGTGGTTCTTG
>DASZXM010000547.1:0-4988 GCA_035546415.1 Pseudonocardiaceae bacterium | reverse complement strand
CGGACAGCGCCAGCGCCGTCGTCACGGCCGACGGGCCGGGTACGCACGTCACCGGCAGTCCGGCCGTGACACACGCGTCGACCAGCCGGTATCCCGGGTCGGACACGCTGGGCATGCCCGCGTCGGTGACGAGCAGCACCGTGCCGCCGTCCGCGATGGCCGCGACCAGCCCGGGGAGCCGCGCGGTCTCCACCGAGTCGTAGAAGCTCACCACCCGGCCGGCCGGGGTGACGTCCAGCGCGGCGGCCAGCGACCGCAGCCTGCGGGTGTCCTCGGCGGCGATCACGTCCGCCGTCCGCAGCGCGTCGACCAGCCTGGGCGAAGCGTCCCCCGCGTCGCCCAACGGCGTTCCCGCCAGCACGAGTCGCCCCGGTCCAGATTCCCGCTTCACGGACCTCACCCTACGATCGGCCCGGTGAGCACGACGGACACGGAGGTATCGCCGGTCGAGGACGATCTCGTCGAGGACGATCTGCTCGACGACGACCGTGCGGTCGACGGCACGACCGACGAGGACGAACTCGTCCCGTACGGCGAACTGCCGCCCGTGGAGCCGCCGCCGGACACCGAGTTCGAGCCCGCCGACCGCCTCGGCAGGCCCATGCCGACCGACCGGCTGCGCGGCTGGCTGGTCACCGTCACGATCACGATCATCGGCGCGATCATCCGGTTCCAGAACCTCGGTTTCCCCACCGACAACGGCACGCCGATCTTCGACGAGAAGCACTACGTGCCGCAGGCGTGGCAGATGCTGCGCAACGGCGGTTTCGAGGACAACCCCGGCTACGAGCTGACCGTGCACCCGCCGATGGGCAAGTACCTCGTGGCGATCGGCGAGTGGCTGTTCGGCTACGACGGCACCGGCTGGCGGTTCTCCTCCGCGCTCGCCGGCACGATCATGATCCTGCTGATCGTCCGGATCGCCCGCCGCCTGACCCGGTCCACGCTGCTCGGCGCGATCGCCGGCATCCTGCTGATCTGCGACGGCGTCAGCCACCTGCAAGCCAGGATGGGCATGCTGGACATCTTCACCGCCCTGTGGCTGTTGGCCTCGTTCGCGTGCCTGTTGTGCGACCGCGACCAGGTGCGCGGCCGGCTGGCCGTCGCCGTCCGGGAGGGCTGGGCGGACGAGACGCCGTACGGCCCGCGGATCGGTTTCCGCTGGTGGCGCTTTGCCTGCGGAGTCTGCCTGGGCCTGATGCTGGTCACGAAGTGGGACGGCCTGTACTGGATCGCCGCGTTCGGCCTGCTCACGGTGTTCTGGGACTTCACCGCGCGGCGCGCGGCCGGCGTGCCGAAACCGTTCGTCGGCATGCTCCGCAGGGACGTGCTGCCGGCCGTGTGGGCGTTGATCCTGATCCCGGTGCTGGTGTACCTGGCCGGCTGGTGGGCGTGGCTGTCCAGCGAGACCGGTGTCGACCGGCACGTCGTCGGCGGCAACTATCCGTACACGCCGGGCCAGCCGTTCCCGTGGGTGCTCAGCTGGATTCCGCAGGCGCTGCGCCTGTTGCTGCACTACAGCGAGAACGTCCTCTACTTCCATGAGCACCTGCTGACGCCGAAGAACAACCCGCACCCGTGGGAGTCGAAGCCGTGGACGTGGCCGATGGGCCTGCGGCCGATGCTCTACTACTACGAGTCCGGCACGGCCGCGTGCGGCTCGCAGGACTGTGTCAGCGCGACGATGCTGATCGGCACGCCCGCGATGTGGTGGCTGGCGTTCCCGGCGATGGGCTGGGCGCTGTGGCGGACCATCGGCCGGTTCGACTGGCGCTATCTCGCCGTGCTCGCGACGTACCTGGCCGGCATCCTGCCGTGGTTCCTGAACATCAACCGGCAGATGTACTTCTTCTACATGACGCCGCTGTCGCCGTTCCTCGTGCTGCTGCTGGTGCTGCCGCTGGGCGAGATCCTCGGCAGGGCACGCGCCGGTTACGAGCGGCGGCAGACCGGTGTGCTGGTCGTCGCGCTCTACGTGGGGCTCGTGGTGGCGAACTTCGTGTGGCTGTGGCCGATCCTCAACGGTGACCCGATCTCGGCGGCCCGCTGGCAGGCGGAACTGTGGCTGCCATCCTGGCGTTAGGATTGTTGAACGATCCTCGATGTCATCGATCGGAATGTTGAACAATTTTGATATTGATCATCACACCGGTCGGGTGACTTCGCCGACCGCGCTGGTGATCCTTGTCACCGGGCCTTCCTCGGCGTGCCCGCCGCCGGCCAGCCACGCGGTCAGCTCGCGGTGCACGGTGGACAGCGTCGGCCGGCGGCCGGGATCGGCATCCAGGGCGGCGGTCAGCAGGCCGAGGTGCCGGCTGCGGTCGGGCAGATGGGTGTTGGGCAACCGCTGCGCGGCGGCCATCAGGGCGGACATCGGGTTGGACCGCTGCCCACGCGGCGGCTGCCCGGTCAGCGCGTAGCTGACGGTCGCGGCGACCTGCCACGCGTCCGACGCGGGCGTCGCCACGCCGGTCGCCGCGGTCTCCGGCGCCAGGAAGTCCGGGGTGCCCATCATCATGCCGGCCGCCGTGAGCGTCGCGTCGCCCCTGGTCCGGGCGATGCCGAAGTCGATCAGGTGCGCCAGGCCGTCGTTGTCCACCAGGATGTTCGCCGGTTTCACGTCCCGGTGCAGCACGCCCTGCGCGTGCGCCGCGGACAGCGCGCCCGCCATCGTGGCCCACAGCCGGGCGGCGGCCACGTCGTCCAGTGGGCCGTTGGCGTTGACGGCCTCGTGCAGCGGCTGGCCGTCGATGAACTCCATGACGATGCCCAGGCCGTCGACGTCCTCGATGATGTCGTACACGCGCACGCAGTTCGGGTGGTGCACGGCGGCCAGCGCGCGGGCCTCGCGCATCATCCTGGCCTGTGTCTCGGTGTCCGGGGCGTGCGCGAACTTCAGCGCGACGGTCCGGTCCAGTTGGGTGTCCTTGGCCAGCCACACGGTGCCGAAGCCGCCGTGCCCGAGCTGCCGGACCTTCCGGAAGCGCCCGCCGGACGAGTTCCACAGCACGGTCGTGCTGTCCCGGGTGGCGAAGGGCAGCGGACCCGGCGTATCGGCCAGCCGGGCCGGCACCGGTGTCGACGGAACCGGCAGGACGGCGGGTGCCGCGACCAGCGTCGGGGACAGCGGGGTCTTGTGCTGCGGCCGGTACGGCTCGGGAGCCGGTGGCCTGCGGTACAACTCGCCCTGCGGGTAGGGCTGGGCGACCGGCGGGGGTGCCGTCGGCCTGGGTTTGGGCTGCCGGTTGAGCACGGCACGGCTGGGCGCGCCCAGCAGCGCCACCAACAGCATCCCGGCGATGCTGGCCACCAGGAACCCGAGCCAGAACTGCGCCATCAGGTTGGCCTGCAGCCCGATCGTGGCCACGGCGAACGCCAGGAACGGCAGCCACATGAGGCGGCCGGGCCAGGCCGGACCGCGGCGCAGCGCGATCCGCTGCTGGAGCATCACGGCGAACAGGCACAGCAGCGGCACGCCGACCAGCGTCAACAGGTAGACGACGAAGACGAACGAGCCGTCGGTGGACGGCATCAGCGCTTCGAACACGGTGTGCCCGCGGCCGAGGTACTGGCCCTGCGTGCCGAAGCGCCGCAGCATGCACGTGTTCTGTCCCAGGTCGTTGACGTCCTGCGTGGTCAGGCCGACAGCCGCGCCCGTGCGGACGGCGTTCTGGACGACGTTGGACACGAATGTCGCGCCCAGCCACGGGACCAGGAAGCCGAAGACGCCACCGAACAGGCCGAACACGACCAGCGCCGGGCCGCCGTAGCTGTTTCCGCTGCCCTTGCGCACCAGTGCCAGCAGCATGGCGCCGAGCACCGGTGAGAGAGCGAACAGGGCGCCGGCCAGTGTGATGGTCCACGGCCATGCGCCCGGGCACAGGGAGATCGGATAGTTGTGTAACCAGGACAGCATTGAGCCGATCACCGCAGCGAGTCCGCCCACGGTCCGCTCCTCTGCCGTCGCCGTGCCGGTGCCGTCACGTCGTGGTGCGGCGTTTCCGGGCCCCTGGTCCCCTCAACTCTAGGACGCCGGGGGTGATGGCGGGGTTGATCGACCGGAGTGTCGGTTCGCCCACGCTCCACGCGCCGTTTGCGTATGTTTTTCACGTTGTCGCCATGATTGGGACGTCCGACGTGACCGGGAGGAACTGCCATGCCACTTCTTCGCAGGTCGTTGTACGGGGCGGCCGCACTGGCCGGCGCGATCGCACTGATCAGCGCCGGCACAGCGAACGCCACAGCCACGAACACCACAGCCACGCACACCACAGCCGCTAGTGAGATTCCACAGTCCGCTCCTCACTCCTTAACCGCACACCCGCTGACACTGAGCGGGTGGACCCAGATCGCGCACACCACGGAGTTCACGCCGAACGCCAACGAGGGCATCGCCACCGTGCATCCGGCGGGCGGATCGCCGTACGAGTACATCGTCGGCACGCTGTCCGTGCCCGCCGACCTGGCGGTCGCCAACTGGGACCACATCGGCGACCCCGACTCGTCCCAGGGGTACGTCTTCGACAACTTCCAGTACACGGGCAGCAACCCGACGTCGAAGCTGTTCCGCGTCACCACACCGTCCGGCCAGCACTACGACTACACGCACACGCTGGTGTCCGGCGAGGAGATGAACAACTCGTGGGTCGCGGTCTCACCCGACTCGCAGTGGATGGTCAACGGTGAATGGGACACCATGACCCGTTTCCTGGTCTTCCCGACACCGATCCTCAACCCGTCCACCCCGAAGACCGGCGGCTCCCTGAACCTGGCGTTCCAGGTGCACCTGGACCGCGCGGTCCGGGACGTGCAGGGTTGCACGTTCGCCGGTGCGACCACCCTGCTGTGTTCGGCGGACGACCCGGACACCGACCTGTTCCCGACCCCGAAACAGCTGATCGAGGTCGACCTGCCGCACGCGTTGGACGGCAGTGACATCACCGGTCACGTGACCTCCCTGGGCGAGCTGCCGCTGAACAGCATCTGCT
>DASZXM010000546.1:0-2117 GCA_035546415.1 Pseudonocardiaceae bacterium | reverse complement strand
GTCGCGGTCCAGCCAGTGCGCGACCTCGGCCGGGTCGGGTTCGACGTCGGCGTTCAAGGCGTCGCGGACGGAAGCGGCGAAGACCTCCGCGTCGGCGTCGACGGCGGCCCGGCCGGCGTCGTCCAGCAGGCCGGCGGCGCGCAGGTAGGCGTCCATGCGGTCGATCGGGTCGCGGTCCAGCCAGTGCGCGACCTCGGCCGGGTCGCGGTAGCGGGTGGCGTCGTCGGCGTTGGTGTGCGCCTCGATGCGGTACGTGCGGGCCTCGATCAGCGTCGGGCCGCCGCCCGCGCGAGCCGCCTCGACCGCGTCGTGGACCGTCGTGAACACGGCGGCCGCGTCGTTGCCGTCGATCAGCGTGGACGGCACGCCGTAGCCGATTCCCTTGTGCGCCAACGAAGGCGCCACGTTCTGTTTGCTCATCGGCACGCTGATCGCGTAGCCGTTGTTCTGCACCAGGAACACCACGGGCGCCTGCCAGACACCGGCGAAGTTGAGCGCCTCGTGAGTGTCGCCCTCACTGGTGGCGCCGTCGCCGAGCAGCACCAGCGCCACCGTGTCCTCGCCCTTGAGCCGGGCGGCGTGCGCGAGGCCGACAGCGTGCAGCGTGTTCGTGGCCAGCGGCGTGCACTGCGGGGCGACGCGATAGCGGTACGGGTCGTAGCCCAGGTGCCAGCCGCCCTGCAGCAGGGTGAGCGTCTCGGCGGCCGGGACTCCCCTGGTCACCAGGGCGACCGAGTCGCGGTACGTGGGGAACAGCCAGTCCCGCTCGCCCAGCGCGAGCACGGCGCCCACCTGGCAGGCCTCCTGCCCGTGCGACGACGGGTACACCGCCAGCCTGCCCTGCCTGGTCAACGCCGTGGCCTGGGTGTCGAACCGGCGGCCGACGACCATCCCGCGGTGCAGCGCCAGCAGGACGTCGTCGGACGGCAGCACCGCGCCGGGCACCGGGCGGCCCTTCGGGTCCACCAGGACTGTGGGTTCCTCAGCCGGCAACAGCGGCGGCCTGGTCGTCGTCATGTCGACATTGTCGAGCGGATGACGGCCAGTTATCCAGATTCGGACGCCGATCCTGGACCGATGGCTCGCCTGCCCGGCTATCGTGGCCACCATGTCCACTCCGACACCGCCCGAGCGGCCCGCCGCTGGACGAACGGTCGATCTCGACGACACCGACCACCGCATCCTCGCCGAACTGCGCGCCGACGGGCGGATGTCCATGCGCACGCTCGCCGAGCGCGTGCACATCTCCCGGGCCAGCGCGTACAACCGGGTGCAGCGGCTGGAACAGCGCGGCGTGATCACCAGCTACACGGCGGTGATCGACCCGGAACGGGCCGGCTACGGCATCTCGGCCTTCATCTACCTCAAGGTCAGCCAGCACTCGTGGAAGACGATCCGGCAGCACGTGATGGACATCCCCGAGGTGTGGCAGGCGGCGCTGGTCGCCGGCGACCACGACCTGGTGCTGCTGATCCGGGTGCGGGACACGCAGACCCTGCGCGACCTGGTGCTGGCGCGGTTGCAGACGCTGCCCGGTGTGGTGTCCACGCAGACGGCGCTGGTGCTGGACGAGATCCCGCAGGAACGGGTGGTCCCGGCGCCCTGAGCTACGCCCGGTACCGCTCGTGGTGCAGGACGGCCTCCAGCGGCAGCCGGTTGCGCCAGCCGTGCCGCTCCAGGTCGGGCACCGAGGGCAGATCGCGGACCGGACCGACGCACAGCCACGCCACGGGCCGCACACCGGCGGGCAGGCCGACCAGGTCGGCGAGAAACTCCTCGCGGTAGAAGCTCACCCAGCCCACGCCCAGGCCCTCGGCCGTCGCGGCGAGCCACAGGTTCTCGATGGCCAGGCACACCGAGTACACGCCGGCGTCGGCGATGGCGTGCCGGCCGAGCACGGCGGGCGCGCCGCGGGACGCGTCGTAGCTGACCACGATGCCGACGCTGGCCTGGAGGATGCCCTCGATCTTGATCCGGGCGAACGTCGCGGACCGCTCGGCGGTCAACTGACCGGCGAACGTCTCCCGCTCGGTCCTCACGTGCTCCCGGAACCGGCGCCGGGTGTCCATGTCGGACACGACGACGAAGTCCCACGGCTGGGACAGGCCGACGCTGGG
>DASZXM010000545.1:0-8573 GCA_035546415.1 Pseudonocardiaceae bacterium | reverse complement strand
CGACGGAGATCGCGATCGTGGCGGACACGCCCACAGCCGTGACCCCGGACGACCCGACGCCGAACCACGTGACCCCGGACGACCTGACCCCGGACCACGTGGCCCCGAACCACGTGGCCCCGAACCACGTGACGCCGGACGAAGTGACCGCCCGGCGGCGGTTTCGCGTGCCGCACCGGATGCCCGCCGTGCTCGCGGCGCTGGTGCCCACGGGCGCCACCGCCCTGCACGCCCTCGCCTACGGCCGCTGGATCGTGGACGACGCCGGGATCACGTTCGCCTACGCGCGTTCGATCACCAGCGGTCACGGGCCGGTGCTGCAACCCGGGGCCGCACCGGTCGAGGGCTACTCCGACCCGGCATGGCTGGGCGTGCTGATGGTGGGCCGCTGGCTCGGCCTGTTCGACCACGGCGCCTGGTTCGGCGTGCCCGACTACGTGTTGTTCCCCAAGGGCGTCGCCCTCCTGTGCTGCGCCGTCGTGTTCTTCGCCGGCTACCGGGCCACGGCCGCCGTGTGCCGCCGGCCGGCACTGGTGGCGACGCTCGCCGGCCTGGTTGTCGCCGCGACGCCGTCGTTCGTCATCTGGTCCTTCTCCGGGTTGGAGAACTCACTGCTGGCCGCCGCCACCGTCGGGTTGGCCGCCGTGCTGGTGACCGCCGCGGCGAACGGCCGCCTGCTCACGGTCCGCACCGCCCTGTGGTGCGGGCTGCTGGCCGCGCTCGCCGCGTTGACCAGACCCGAGGGGCTCGTCTACGCGGCCGCCTATCCGGTGGTCGCCATGCTGTGGGTGACCAGGGCGACGCTCCGCCGGACGGTGTGGACGGTGCCGCTGTCCCTGGTGGGGTTCGCCGTGCCCGCCGGCGGATATCTCGCCTGGCGGCTGGCCGAGTTCCACTCCGTGGTGTCCAACACGACGGTCGCCAAGTCGCAGACACCGCCGACGGTGTCCGACCTGAGCAAGGCCGCCGACCTCGCCGGTTACGCGGGCTGGCCGATCGTGCTGGTCGCCGTGGTGTGCGTCGGCACGGCCCTGGCACGGCCGTCCCGGGCCCGCACCGGGCTGGTCGCGCTGTTGGTGCCGCTGCTGCTGGCCGTGCTCGCCTACGCCGTGCTCGTCCAGGACTGGATGGGCGAATACCGGTTCGCGACGCCGATCTGGCCGCTTGCCGCGTACGCCACCGCGATCTCGATGGCCCAGGTGCTGCCGCACCTGGCGGTGCGGGGGCGCGCGACGCTGACCGTCCTGACCGCGCTCGCCTGCGTGGTCACCGGGGTGGGCTGGCAGCAGGACGCCGCCCGGTTCCGCGTGGGTCCCACCCTGCCGGTGTGCGTCGTCGCGGCGCAGGCGCGAGAGTACGACGGGTACGCGCGGCTGCTCGGCCTGCGCGACGCGACCGTGTTGCTGCCCGACATCGGTGGCACCGCGCTCGTCACGCACCTGCGTGTTGTCGATCTCGCCGGTCTGGCCGACGCGCGGATCGCGGAGTACTGGGCGCACAGTGACATGGACGGGCTGCGGAACTACGTGTTCACCAGCCTGCGGCCGACGATCATCCACGCGCACGGCGCATGGTCGAAGGCCACCGGCCTGCTCCCCACCGACCCGAGGACCATCGCCGCCTACTACGTGGTGCGCAGGACACCGGGCGGCGGCGCCAACCTGATCCGCCGGGACGTGGTGCCCGACCAGCGCACGTTGGCCGCACTGCGCGCGTTCGCCGCGAAAGCCGCGGGGCCCGAGGCCGCCGCTGCCTACGCCCGCCGTTCGTCGTGCGGCCCCACGCTGCGCCCGGACGACTCCTGACCCCACGTACACACCCCACAAGCCCCCGCGAAAGCCCTTCACGTGGCAAGATATTCACGTGGCTGAGGAAGTGCCTCCCGAGCAGATCCGCGTGTCCGACGTCGAGCGGAAAGCCGTCCAGGACCGCCTGCAGACAGCCCACGACGAGGGCCTGATCACGCTCAACGAGTTCGACGAGCGGGTCGCGGCCGTGTGGCAGGCCGTCAACCGTGGTGACCTGGCCGTACTCACCGCCGACCTGCCGGCGTCGCTGCCGGTGCGGCCGGCACCGGCGCCCGCGCCCGTGCGGCGACCCGCGGCGAAGCCGGTTCGGCGGCGCAAGAGCAACACCGCGCTGCGCGTGCTGAACATCATCTGGCTGTCGATCATGGCCGTGAACCTGGTGGTGTGGGGCCTGGTGTGCATCACCAACTGGGAGCTGATCTACGCGTGGTGGGTGTGGCTGTTCGTGCCCGGCGCCGCGCTCGGCGTCCTCTGGGTGACGGTCGGCGGCGGCCGTCCGGAACTGCCCCGCGGCGAGGCCGGCACCGAGTGACGCGAGGCCGACTCAGGTGGCCGACTCACGAGGCCGATTTGGGTGCTCAGAGCGGGGCGCGTACACTGGGTAAACGGTGCACCAGGTCGCACCCATTCCGTCGTGCCTGTTTCCAGGCTACTCGGGGATCGTCTTCTCGAACGTTCGGAAGTGGGGTCGTCTGGTGCCCTGCGGAGCCCCTTCACCTGGGGCGACGTGATCCCACATCACCGTCATGAAACGCGGAGGACATGGGCAAGAAGGACGGGGCCATCGAGGTAGAGGGCCGCGTGGTCGAGCCACTTCCCAACGCGATGTTCCGCGTCGAGTTGGAGAACGGCCACCGGGTCCTGGCGCACATCAGCGGCAAGATGCGGCAGCACTACATCCGCATCCTGCCCGAGGACAGGGTGGTCGTGGAGCTGTCTCCGTACGACCTGACCCGAGGGCGCATCGTCTACCGCTACAAGTGACGGATCTTGATCAGGAGAACTGACAGACGTGAAGGTCCAGCCGAGCGTCAAGAAGATCTGTGACAAGTGCAAGGTGATCCGCCGCAACGGCCGGGTCATGGTGATCTGCGAGAACCTGCGCCACAAGCAGCGCCAGGGCTGAGCAGCACTTGTCGCGGACGGCGCGACGACAACTCAACGAGACCTCCCGGCACCAGCCTGGCCACACGGGCCAGGTACGCCCCCGGACTTCAGGCCGGGGCCCGCGAACTGAGTCGGCTCGCGGGGCGGTCAGGGAGCAAACCTGAAGACGACGAAAGAGGAGACAACGCCGAATGGCACGACTCGCTGGCGTCGATCTGCCCCGCGACAAGCGGATGGAGATCGCGCTGACGTACATCTTCGGTATCGGCCGCACCCGCTCCAAGGAGCTGCTGGCCGCCACCGGGGTGAGCCCTGACCTGCGTTCGCGTGACCTGACCGACGAAGACCTGGCCAAGCTGCGCGACTACATCGAAGCGAACTTCAGGGTCGAGGGTGACCTCCGCCGTGAGGTGCAGGCGGACATCCGCCGCAAGATCGAGATCGGCTGCTACGAGGGCCTGCGGCACCGTCGCAACCTGCCCGTTCGCGGCCAGCGGACGAAGACCAACGCCCGCACCCGCAAGGGCCCGAAGAAGACGGTCGCCGGCAAGAAGAAGGCCGGCAAGAAGTAGGCCCAGCCGCCCACGGTTTCGAGGAGATCACCGAAAGACATGCCACCGAAGTCCCGCACCGGCGCCGCGGTGAAGAAGGTCCGGCGCAAGGAGAAGAAGAACGTCTCGCATGGGCACGCCCACATCAAGAGCACGTTCAACAACACGATCGTGTCCATCACCGACCCCGCTGGCAACGTGATCAGCTGGGCGTCGGCCGGTCACGTCGGCTTCAAGGGTTCCCGCAAGTCCACGCCGTTCGCGGCGCAGATGGCCGCGGAGAACGCCGCCCGCAAGGCCGCCGAGCACGGCATGAAGAAGGTCGACGTGTTCGTGAAGGGTCCCGGTTCCGGCCGGGAGACCGCGATCAGGTCGTTGCAGGCGGCCGGCCTCGAGGTCGGCAACATCCAGGACGTGACCCCGCAGCCGCACAACGGTTGCCGTCCGCCCAAGCGGCGCCGGGTCTAGGCGGGGAGGAGTAGCACATCATGGCTCGTTACACCGGACCCGTCACCCGCAAGTCCCGCCGGCTGAAGGTCGACCTCGTCGGCGGCGACCAGGCGTTCGAGCGTCGCCCCTACCCGCCGGGCCAGCACGGCCGCGGCCGGATCAAGGAGAGCGAGTACCTGCTCCAGCTGCAGGAGAAGCAGAAGGCGCGCTTCACCTACGGCGTGCTGGAGCGGCAGTTCAGCCGGTACTACAAGGAGGCCGTGCGCCGTCCCGGTAAGACCGGTGAGAACCTGCTGCAGCTGCTGGAGTCCAGGCTGGACAACGTGGTCTACCGCGCCGGGCTCGCCCGGACCCGTCGGCAGGCCCGTCAGCTGGTCAGCCACGGCCACTTCGTGGTCAACGGCAAGGCCGTCAACGTGCCCAGCTTCCAGGTGTCCAAGTGGGACATCATCGATGTGAAGCCGAAGTCGATGCCGACGCTGCCGTTCGAGGTGGCGAAGGCGACCCTGGGCGAGCGGCCGATCCCGGCGTGGCTGCAGGTCGTGCCGTCGAACCTGCGCATCCTGGTGCACCAGCTCCCGGAGCGCGCGCAGATCGACACCCCGGTTCAGGAACAGCTGATCGTCGAGTTCTACTCGAAGTGATCACTGGTCCCGGGTGGTTTCGGCCACCCGGGGCCGTGCCGGTCTCCGCGGAGGCCGGTCGCCATCCCAGTCGGCGTCATATGGCGGGCGCCACTGCGAAAGGACAAGGAAGTGCTGATTTCCCAGCGGCCCTCGTTGGCCGAGGAAACCGTCACGGAGACCCGCTCCCGGTTCGTCATCGAACCGCTGGAGCCCGGTTTCGGCTACACGCTCGGCAACTCGCTGCGTCGCACCCTGCTGTCGTCCATCCCGGGTGCGGCTGTCACCAGCATCCGGATCGACGGCGTGCTGCACGAGTTCACCACGGTGCCGGGTGTGAAGGAGGACGTCACCGACATCATCCTGAACCTCAAGGAGCTGGTGATCAGCTCCGAGGAGGACGAGCCGGTGACCATGTACCTGCGCAAGCAGGGGCCCGGTGTGGTGACCGCGGGCGACATCGTGCCGCCGGCCGGTGTCACCGTGCACAACCCCGACCTGCACATCGCCACGCTGAACAGCAAGGGCAAGCTGGAGATCGAGCTGGTCGTCGAGCGCGGTCGCGGTTACGTCCCGGCCGTGCAGAACAAGCAGGCGGGCGCGGAGATCGGCCGGATCCCGGTCGACTCGATCTACTCGCCGGTGCTGAAGGTGACGTACAAGGTCGAGGCCACCCGTGTCGAGCAGCGCACGGACTTCGACAAGCTGATCCTGGACGTCGAGACCAAGCCGTCGATCACGCCCCGCGACGCCGTCGCGTCGTCCGGCAAGACGCTGGTCGAGCTGTTCGGCCTGGCCCGCGAGCTGAACGTGGACGCGGAGGGCATCGAGATCGGCCCGTCGCCGGCCGAGGCCGACACCATCGCGGCGTTCGCGATGCCGATCGAGGACCTCGACCTGACGGTGCGTTCGTACAACTGCCTGAAGCGCGAGGGCATCCACACCGTCGGCGAGCTGGTCTCGCGCAGCGAGGCCGACCTGCTCGACATCCGCAACTTCGGCGCCAAGTCGATCGACGAGGTCAAGATGAAGCTCGTCGGCCTCGGTCTGGCCCTGAAGGACAGCCCGCCCGGGTTCGACCCGTCGGCTGCCGCGTCGGATTACCCGGCGGACGGCTGGGGCGTGGACACGCACCTGGACCACGGCCATGACGACGGCCACGACTACGCAGAGACGGAGCAGCTCTGACCGTCCACTCCGGACGGTGATGGCTGTATCGCAACGAGGAGCAAGAGATGCCGACCCCGACCAAGGGCCCCCGTCTCGGCGGGTCGCCGGCCCACGAGCGGCTGATGCTGGCCAACCTGGCCACGTCGCTGTTCGAGCACGGCCGGATCACCACCACGGAAGCGAAGGCGAAGCGGCTGCGGCCGTTCGCCGAGCGGCTGATCAGCAAGGCGAAGCGGGGCGACCTGCACAACCGCCGCGAGGTGCTGAAGGTCATCCGGAACAAGGATGTCGTGCACAAGCTGTTCGCCGAGATCGGCCCGTTCTTCGCGGAGCGCGAGGGTGGCTACACCCGGATCGTCAAGGCGATGCCGCGTAAGGGTGACAACGCCAAGATGGCCGTGATCGCGCTGGTGGCCGAGCGGACGGTGACCTCGGAGGCCGAGGCCGCCCGTGGCACGAAGTTCGCGGACAAGAAGTCGACCGAGGCGCCGGCCAAGGACGTCGTGAACGACGAGACCCCGGTCGAGGACGCCGTCCCCGCCGAGGTGGAGGACGAGGTCACGGCCGACATGGTCGAGCAGGCCGAGGCCGACGCGGAGGCCGAGGAGGCCGCAGCGGCCTCGGAGGCCTCGGAGGCTGAGAAGAAGGACGACGAGTCCTGACGACGCGCCATACGACGGACGAGCCCGCTGTCCCTTCCTCGGAAGGCGGCGGGCTCGTCCGCGTTCGACTCGACTTCGCCTACGACGGCACGGACTTCTCCGGCTGGGCCGCACAGCCCGGCAGGCGCACGGTCCAGGGCGTGCTGGCGGAGGTGCTGGCGTTGCACGGCCCGGGCGGCAGGCCCCCGGTGAAACTGGTGGTGGCGGGCCGCACGGACGCCGGTGTGCACGCGCTGCACCAGGTGGCGCACCTGGAGGTGCACCCGTACTCGGACGACCTGGATCGCCTGGTGGGCCGGTGGAACCGGATGCTGCCGCCGGACGTGCGTGTGCTGTCGGCCCGCCCGGTGCCGGTCGACTTCGACGCCCGGTTCTCCGCACTGCGCCGGCACTACGCGTACCGCGTGGCGGACAACCCCTTCGGCGCCCTGCCGTTGCAGCGACGGGACACGCTGAGCTGGTACCGCCCGTTGGACGTGGGCCGGCTGAACGCGGCTGCCGCACGCCTGCTGGGGGAACACGACTTCGTGGCGTTCTGCCGGCGGCGCGAGGGCGCGACGACGATCCGTGAGTTGCAGCGCCTGGACTGGACGCGGCTACCGGACGGTGTGCTGGTGGCGCACGTGTCGGCGGACGCGTTCTGCCATTCGATGGTGCGGAGCCTGATCGGCGCGCTGCTGGCGGTGGGCGAGGGCAGGCTGCCGGTCGACTGGCCGGAGTCCCTGCTGGCGGCCACGACGAGGCCCAGCACGATCGCGGTGGCGGCGCCACACGGCCTGACCCTGCTCGGCGTCGACTACCCACCGGACGAGGAGTTGGCGGCCCGCGCGTCGCGCACCAGAAACCTCCGCACACCGCGCTGAATTGTCGACTTATCGACTCGTCAATTTCTTCTTGACGCAGGCCGAGCGTCAAGCCATAGTTGACGCATGAGCCCACTGAACCTGTCTCTCACCGAACTCATCGAAAAGCTCGACCAGGACGTACCGAAGGGGACGGCCCTGGAGAAGATCACCGAGGCGCAGCTGCGTTCCCACACCCTCAATGCCCTGGGTGACCAGTTGGTCGGCCACTACGTGGCGCAGGCGAAGGCCGAAGGGGCGTCGTGGACCGAGATCGGCGACGCGATCGGCGTGACGAAACAGGCCGCGCAGCAGCGGCACTCACCGCAGATCTTCGAGCGTTTCACCAACCACGCGAGGCACGCGGTCGTCCTGGCACAGGAGGCGGCCCGCAGCCACAAACACAACTTCATCGGCACCGAACACGTGCTGCTCGGCCTACTGGGCGTTCCGGAGGGCCTGGCCTACGAGATGTTGGTGCGGGAAGCGGGCGGTGAGGAAGTGATCCGCAAGGCAGTCGACGACCAGCTGCAACCGGAGGAGAAGAAGGCCCCCCGCGGTCACATCGCGTTCACCTCGATGAGCAAACAGGCACTGGACGAGACGATCCAGGCAGCCAAGGACTGGGGCCACGACTTCGTAGGAACGGAACACATCCTGGTCGGTCTGCTGGCCGTCCCGAGCGGCGCGGGCGCGATCGCCCTGAGCACCCTCGGCATCACCCAGGAAACGATGCGCCCCAAGATCCAGGCAGAACTGACCCGCCGCCTGGCGGAACGCAAAACGGCCGACTGACCAGCGAAAGCCCGGGAACCGCGGACCCGGGCTTTCGCCGCGACCAGCACTGACAGCGGCACTCCACCTGGCCTGAATCCGGATCGAATCTCAGTCACGGCGTCTTGCGCCAGTTCGATCGGCCGACGCGCCGCATCCTGTGTCGTTCGGTCCGTCGACGCGCCCCGCCCTGTGTCAGTTCGGTCCGCCGGCTTGGCGCGTCCTGTGTCAGTTCGGTCCGTCGGCTTCGCGCGTCGCGCGTCAGGTCGGTCCGCAGGCTTGCCGCTCCCTCGCGAGTGAGTCCGCTGGCCCGCCCCCCTTGCCAGCCTGCTCACTTCAGCTCATGTCGCCGGCCAACCCGCGCCCGCCACGCAGCGAAGTGGGGCGCCGCGCAGCAGAGTGGCCGCCGTATCCCGCGCGTGTCGTCCCTCCAACGACACCGACCTCGGCTGCCGACCTACCTGGACTGTCGACACGCCGCCCGACACGACCCGATCCCCGCGGATCCCGGGCGTGTCGTCGCTCCCCGGAGGTCGGCCGCCCGCCGGGATCTCCCTGAGCAGTCGACACGCCGACCCGGCAAAGC
>DASZXM010000544.1:0-3103 GCA_035546415.1 Pseudonocardiaceae bacterium | reverse complement strand
GGAAGGCGTCGACTCGAAGCTGATCCGCGACGAGCAGATCAAGCACCTCAACCCGGACGCGCTGCGGGAACTGCCGGAGGGCCGGGCGTTCCTGATGGTCCAGTTCGGCGGCGACACCACCGAGGAGGTGGACGAGCGCGGCAAGCGGATGCTGGAGGCGCTGCGGGACAGCGAGCACGAGCCGTCCGTGGCGTTCCTGGACGACCCGGCGCAGGAGGACGAGCTGTGGCAGGTGCGGGAGGCCGGACTGGGCGCCACGGCACACATCCCGGGCCGGCCCGACACGTTCGAGGGCTGGGAGGACTCCGCCGTCGCGCCGGAGAAGCTGGGCGACTACCTGCGCCGGCTGCAGGCGCTGTACGAGGAGTTCGGCTACGCCAGCGACACCGGGCCCAGCCTGTACGGACACTTCGGACAGGGGTGTGTGCACACCCGCATCCCGTTCGACCTGTACAGCGCCGGCGGCGTGGCCACGTACCGCAGGTTCATGGAACGGGCCGCCGACCTGGTCGTGGAGTTCGGCGGTTCGCTGTCCGGTGAGCACGGCGACGGCCAGTCCCGGGGCGAACTGCTGGTGAAGATGTTCGGCACCGAACTGGTCGACGCGTTCGGGAAACTGAAGGCGGTCTTCGACCCGACGAACCGGATGAACCCGGGCAAGGTCGTCGCACCCGCCCGGCTGGACCAGCACCTGCGGCTGGGCGGCGACTGGTCGCCCGCCGCGCCGCAGGACACGTTCTTCCGGTTCCCGCACGACGGCGGGTCGTTCGCCGAGGCGGCCAACCGGTGTGTCGGCGTGGGCAAGTGCCGTCAGCACACCAACGGCAACGGTGCCGTGATGTGCCCGTCGTACCAGGTGACGATGGAGGAGGAGCACTCCACACGCGGCCGGGCCCGGCTGCTGTTCGAGATGCTCGACGGCCACGGCGACAGCCCGGTGCGCGACGGCTGGCGGTCCGACGCGGTGAAGGACGCGCTCGACCTGTGCTTCGCCTGCAAGGGTTGCAAGACCGACTGTCCGGCGAACGTCGACATGGCCACGTACAAGGCCGAGTTCCTCGCCCACCACTTCCGCGGCCGGCCGTGGCGCCGACCGCGTTCGGACTTCTCGATGGGCTGGCTGCCGCTGTTCGCCCGGCTGGTCACCGGCCTGCGGGTCGGCCCGCTGGTCAACCTGGCCACGCACACCCCACCGCTGTCCCGGCTGGCCGTCCGCGCGGCCGGCGTGGCGGACCGGGAGTTGCCCCGGTTCGCCGGGCAGAACCTGCGCCAGTGGTGGCGGCGCAGGGGACCGCGCGGGACCGGTGTGCGCGGCACGGTGCTGCTGTGGCCGGACACGTTCACCGACTCGTTCCACCCGAACGTCGGCCGGGCGGCGGTCGAGGTGCTGGAGGCCGCCGGCTGGCAGGTCACCATGCCCACGGAACCACTGTGCTGTGGGCTGACCTGGATCTCCACCGGCCAGCTCGGTATCGCCAAGCGCGTGCTGACCCGTACGGTCCGCCATCTCGCGGCACACGTGCGCGACGGCGGCCTGGTCGTCGGCCTGGAACCCAGTTGCACGGCGGTGTTCCGGTCGGACGCGTTCGACCTGTTCCCGGAGGACCGGGACGTGCGGCGGTTGCAGTCGCAGACGGTCACCCTGGCCGAGCTGCTCACCGAGCACTCGCCCGGCTACCAGCCGCCGCACATCACCGTGCCGTCGGCGATGGCGCAGGTGCACTGCCACCAGCACGCGATCATGGGCTGGGACGCCGACCAGGAACTGTTGCACCGCGCCGGTGTCGACGTGGACCAGCTGGAGTCCGGGTGCTGTGGCCTGGCCGGCAACTTCGGCTTCGAACGCGGACACAAGGACGTCAGCGTGGCGGCCGCGGAACGGGTTCTGCTGCCGGCACTGCGGTCGGCCGATCGGGACGCGGTCGTGCTGGCCGACGGCTTCAGCTGCCGGACGCAGATCCACGAACTGGACAGCGGTGGGCACGAGGGCATGCACCTGGCCGAGCTGCTGGCACGTGGGCTGGACAAGGATGGGTGAGTGCGTAACCGGACGGGGTTGCCGGCCGCCCTCGGCGCGGGGCTGGCGGTGTTCGTCGCGCTGTGGGTGCTGGTCGCCGTCCGGTGGGCACCGCTGCTGACGTTCGACCACCGGGCCGTGACCGACGCCCACGCGCTGTCGCTGGGGCATGCCTGGCTGCGGACGCTGAGCCTGATCGTGACCGATCTGGGCAGCCCGGTGGCCGTGGACGTCGTGGCCGCGGTCGCCGTGGTCGTCGCGGCGGTGCGGCGCTGGTTGCCGGCGGCCGTGGCGATCACCGTGGCACGATTGGGCGAACTGGGCACCGAGACAGCCGTCAAGGTCCTGGTGGACCGGAGCCGACCGGTCCTGGCGCACCCGCTCGCCACGGGCAGCGGGTACTCGTTCCCCTCCGGACACACCGCCGGATCGGCCGCCCTGTACGGGGTGCTGGTGCTGCTGGCGCTGCCGGTGGTGGGGCGGCGGTGGCAGGTCACCGTCGCCACGGTGGGCGTCGTCTTCGTGCTCGCCGTCGCGGCGTCCCGGGTGCTGTTGGGGGTGCACTATCCCAGCGATGTCGTCGCCGGCCTGGCACTGGGACTCGTGTGGGCCGTGGTGGCCGTGCTGGTCAGTGAACGGCCGGCTTTCGGCATCGGCACGGTGCGCCTGGGCGCCGGGCGTGGTTCGCCGCGCGGTTGAGCCCATGGTGGGGAGTCAGCGGTCACCCGACGGGGTAATCCTCCTGCCATGAACACAGCACTCACGACGGCGCGGGACGTCGAAGCCAGCAGACCCGTGCAGTGGTTGGGGCGGCTCGGGGACGTCTGTTACGGCGTCGTCTACATCGTCGTCGCGTGGTTGGCGTTGCAGATCGCGTTCGGGGGCACGGCAGCCGAGGCCGACCAGCGTGGTGCCGTGACGACGATCGCCGCGCAGCCGCTGGGCGGAGTGCTGCTCTGGGTGATGGCGATCGGACTGGTCGCGTTCGGACTGTGGCAACTGCTGTTCTCCCTGACCGGCTACCGCTGGGTGTCCGACGAGCGCAAGCGGACGACCCGGCGGTTGTCCACCGCCGGTCGCGCGGTG
>DASZXM010000543.1:0-10068 GCA_035546415.1 Pseudonocardiaceae bacterium | reverse complement strand
CGGTTCGCCATCACCTACCACCGGCAGAAGCGGTCCAAGCGGATGACGGCGTCCGTGCTGGACGGCGTGCCCGGTCTGGGCCAGGCACGGCGGACCGCGCTGCTGAAACACTTCGGGTCGCTGAAACGACTCGCGTCGGCCAGTGTGGACGAAATCAGTGAAGTGCCAGGCGTGGGACGGCACACTGCGGAGGCCGTCCACGCCGTACTGTCGGCCGACAGTGGTGCGGCGGCTGGTGCCTTGGGGAGCGGCGCCGGCGAGAGTGTGGGAGCCGACAGTGTGGGAGTCGACAACGTGGGAGTCGACAGCGTGGGAATCGACAACGTGGGAGCGGGGAGTGAGCAACAGTGAGTAACGAGGCCGGGCCGCCGGCCGGTCCGGCGGCATCCGGTGTTGAGGTCGCCGTCGTCACCGGACTGTCCGGGGCGGGGCGCAGCACCGCGGCCAAGTGCCTGGAGGACCTGGGCTGGTTCGTGGTGGACAACCTGCCGCCGGAACTGGTCGCCACCATGGTCGAACTGGGCGCACAGGCACGCGGTGCGATCACCCGGGTGGCCGTCGTGATGGACGTGCGCAGCCGCGCCTTCACCGACGACCTGGCCTCGGTGATCAAGGACCTGGACGCACGCGGCTACAAGCCGCGGACGCTGTTCCTGGAAGCCACCGACGACGTGCTGATCCGCCGGTTCGAGCAGGTCCGCCGCACACACCCGATGCAGGGTGACGGCCGGCTGGCCGACGGCATCGAAGCCGAACGGCACCTGCTGACGCCGCTGCGCGAACAGGCCGACCTGGTGCTGGACACGACGGCCCTGTCGGTGCACCAGTTGCGGGCCAAGATCGAGGACGCGTTCGGCTCCGAGGCCAGCGCCCGCACCCGGGTCACCGTGCTGTCCTTCGGTTACAAGTACGGCCTGCCGATGGACGCCGACCTGGTGATGGACGTGCGGTTCCTGCCCAACCCGTTCTGGATCCCGGAACTGCGCGAGCAGACCGGCCTGGATACCGACGTGCGCAACTACGTGCTGTCGCAGGAGGGCGCCGAGGAGTTCCTGGACCGCTACCACGAGCTGCTGCGGCTGATCGGCGCCGGCTACCTGCGCGAGGGCAAGCGGTACCTCACGCTGGCCGTCGGCTGCACCGGCGGCAAGCACCGCAGCGTCGCCATCTCCGAGGAGCTGGCCGGCCGGTTGGCCGCGGAGGACCGGATGACGGTCAAGGTCGTGCATCGGGACCTGGGGCGGGAGTGACGGTCAGTTCGGCGAACGGAACCCGGTCGGCCAGTGTGGTGGCGCTGGGCGGCGGGCACGGCCTGCAGGCCACGCTGACCGCCCTGCGGTCCATCACCCCGGACGTCACCGCCGTCGTCACCGTCGCCGACGACGGCGGCTCGTCCGGCCGGCTGCGCCGGGAGTTGGGCGGCCTGCCACCCGGTGACCTGCGCAAGGCCATGCTGGCGCTGGCCGCCGACGACGTCGGGCCGTGGCCGACGGTGTTCGCCCACCGCTTCGGCGGTGACGGAGCCCTGGCCGGCCACGCGGTGGGCAACCTGGTGCTCGCCGCGCTGGTGGAGGTGCTCGGCGACCCGCTGGCGGCGCTGGAGACGGCCAGCACGCTGCTCGGCGTGCACGGGCGCATCCTGCCGATGAGCAACCAGCCGTTGGACATCGAGGCCGACGTGGTCGGACTGGACCACGACCCGGCCGCGGTCCGCCGGATTCGCGGTCAGGTGGCCGTCGCGACGACACCCGGTCGGGTACAACGCATCCGTCTGCACCCGGCCGGCCACCCGGACGAGATCCCCGCCGCGTGCCCGGAAGCGGTCGACGCGGTGCTGCGCGCGGACGCCGTGCTGCTCGGTCCGGGATCATGGTTCACCAGCGTGCTGCCGCATCTGCTGGTCCCGGAGCTGCACGAGGCGCTGGTCGCGACGCGGGCACGGAAGGTCGTCGTACTCAACCTCGTCCCCCAACCGGGGGAGACGGCCGGATTCTCCACCGAGCAGCATCTGGACGTACTCTGCGAGCACGCACCTCGGCTGCGGGTGGACGCGGTGATCGCCGACGTCGACTCGGTGCCGTTGCCCGACCGGATCGTCCGGGCGGCTGGTGCGGTCGGGGCAACGGCGTACCTGGCCAAGGTCGCCGTACCAGGAGCACCGGAGCGGCACGACCCTGTTGCGCTGGCCGACATCCTGCGGACGGCGATCGACACAGCTGGGGTAGGGACGCTGGGGGAGCGGGAGGAGAACATCGGTGGCCATGACCGCTGAGGTCAAGGACGAGTTGAGCAGGTTGACCGTCACCAAGACCTGCTGCCGGCGCGCGATGGTCGCGTCGCTGCTGCGGTTCGCCGGTGGCCTGCACATCGTGGCGGGCCGGGTGGTGGTCGAGGCCGAGGTGGACACCGGTGCGGTGGCTCGGTTGCTGCGCAAGGAGATCCACGAGCTGTTCGGCCACGTCGCCGACGTGCACGTGATCACGTCCGGCGGGCTGCGCAAGGGCACCCGATACGTGGTGCGGGTGGTGCGCGACGGCGAGGGCCTTGCCCGGCAGACGGGTCTGCTGGACCCGCGCGGGCGGCCGGTGCGCGGACTGCCGGCACCGGTGGTGTCCGGTGGCGTGTGCGACGCGGAGGCCGCGTGGCGCGGCGCGTTCCTGGCGCACGGCTCGCTCACCGAGCCGGGCCGGTCCAGCGCGCTGGAGATCACCTGCCCCGGCCCGGAGGCGGCGCTGGCGCTCGTGGGCGCGGCCCGCAGGCTGGGTGTGGCCGCGAAGTCGCGCGAGGTGCGCGGCGCGGACCGGGTCGTGGTGCGGGACGGCGATGCCATCGGCGCGCTGCTGACCCGGCTGGGTGCGCACTCCAGCGTGCTGGCGTGGGAGGAGCGCCGGATGCGCAGGGAGGTCCGGGCCACGGCGAACCGGCTGGCCAACTTCGACGACGCCAACCTGCGGCGGTCCGCGCGGGCCGCGGTGGCCGCGGCGGCACGGGTGGAGCGGGCGCTGGAGCTGCTCGGCCCGGAAGCGCCGACGCACCTGGTCACGGCCGGTCGGCTGCGGTTGGCCAACCGCCAGGCGTCACTGGAGGAGCTGGGCCAGCTGTCCGACCCGCCGATGACCAAGGACGCGGTCGCCGGCCGGATCCGCAGGCTGCTGGCCATGGCGGACAAGCGCGCCAAGGACCTGGGTGTGCCGGACACCGAGTCCGCTGTGACTCCCGACATGCTGGAAGCCGAAGTCTGAGGTACACGGGACCCTGGTAACCTACGAGACGTAACTCACTGATTCGATAAAGAGTCCCTTAATACCTCCCTGACCAGGGTGAAAGCTCACCTGGCCCGCTCGATAGAGTGCCATCTGCCGGCAACGTGGCCGACACACGAGGGGAAGGTCCCGGGGAACATCTCAAGAGGAGACTTATCGTGACGGTTCGCGTAGGTGTCAACGGCTTCGGTCGGATCGGTCGCAACTTCTGGCGGGCCGTTCGGTCCAGCGGCCACGACATCGAGATCGTGGCCTTCAACGACCTCGGCGACGTGGCGACCATGGCCCACCTGCTGAAGTACGACAGCGTGCAGGGCGTGCTGGGCGCCGACGTCCGCGCCACCGACGATGGCATCGACGTCGACGGCAAGACCATCAAGGCGTTCGCCGAGCGGGACCCGGGCAAGCTGCCGTGGGCCGACCTCGGTGTCGACGTCGTGATCGAGTCGACCGGCTTCTTCACCAACGCCAAGGACGCCCGCAAGCACGTCGACGAGGGCGGTGCCAAGAAGGTCATCGTCTCCGCGCCGGCCAAGGGCGAGGACCTGACCGTCGTGCTGGGCGTCAACGACAACGCCTACGACGGTTCGCAGACGATCATCTCGAACGCGTCCTGCACCACGAACTGCCTCGGCCCGATGGCAAAGGTGCTGCACGAGGCGTTCACCATCGAGCGCGGCCTGATGACCACCGTGCACGCGTACACCCAGGACCAGAACCTGCAGGACGGTCCGCACAAGGACCTGCGCCGGGCCCGTGCCGCCGCCATCAACGTGGTGCCCACGTCCACCGGTGCCGCCAAGGCGATCGGCCTGGTGCTGCCCGAGTTGAACGGCAAGCTGGACGGCTTCTCGCTGCGCGTCCCGGTGCCCACCGGCTCGATCACTGACCTGACGGCCGACGTCTCCCGCGACACCACCGTCGAGGAGGTCAACGCCGCGCTGAAGGCGGCGGCCGACGGTCCGCTGAAGGGCATCCTGCGCTACAGCACCGACCCGATCGTCTCGTCGGACATCGTGAACGACCCGGCGTCGTGCATCTTCGACGCTCCGCTGACCAAGGTCATCGGCAACCAGGTCAAGATCTTCGGCTGGTACGACAACGAGTGGGGCTACTCCAACCGGCTCGCCGACCTGGCCAACCTCGTCGGCAGCAAGCTGTCCTGACGGTTCGGGAGACCGCACTCATGAAGACGCTCGACGATCTGCTCGCCGAGGGCGTCTCCGGTCGGCGCGTGCTGTTGCGCGCCGACCTGAACGTCCCGCTGGACGGCGACCGCATCACCGACGACGGTCGCGTCCGCGCGTCCGTGCCGACCATCCAGGCGCTGGTCTCGGCCGGCGCCCGCGTGGTCGTCGCGGCGCACCTGGGCCGGCCCAAGGGCACGCCGGACGACAAGTACTCGCTGCGTCCGGTCGCCGCCCGCCTGGGCGAACTGCTGGGTGCCGAGGTCGCGCTGGCCGGCGACGTGGTCGGCGACTCGGCGCGGTCCGTGGTCGACGGCCTCGCCGACGGCCGGGTCGCGCTGCTGGAGAACGTGCGGTTCGACCCGCGCGAGACCAGCAAGGACGACGCCGAACGCGCGGCACTGGCGCGCGACCTCGCCGCCCTGGTCGGTGCCGACGGCGCGTTCGTGTCCGACGGTTTCGGTGTGGTGCACCGCAAGCAGGCCTCGGTGTACGACGTGGCGAAGCTGCTGCCGCGGTACGCGGGCCTGCTGGTGCTGGCCGAGGTGAGCGTGCTGCGCAAGCTCACCCACGAACCGTCCCGGCCCTACGTGGTGGTGCTCGGCGGCGCGAAGGTGTCCGACAAGCTCGGCGTCATCGCGAACCTGCTCACCAAGGTCGACCGGCTGCTCATCGGCGGCGGCATGGCCTACACGTTCCTCAAGGCACAGGGACACGAGGTCGGCAACTCCCTGTTGCAGGAAGACCAGATCGACCGCGTGCGGGAGTTCATCGCCGAGGCCGACAAGCGCGGCGTCGAACTGGTGCTGCCGGTGGACGTCCTGACGGCGGCGGAGTTCAAGGCCGACGCGGAGATCCGGATCGTCTCGACCGACGCCATCCCGGCCGACCGGGAAGGCATGGACATCGGCCCGAAGACGCGGGAGTTGTTCGCCGGCAAGCTGGCCGACGCGTGGACCGTGTTCTGGAACGGTCCGATGGGCGTGTTCGAGTTCGAGGCGTTCTCCGGCGGCACCAAGGCCGTCGCGCAGGCGCTCATCGACTCGGACGCGTTCACCGTGGTCGGCGGCGGCGACTCGGCGGCTGCGGTGCGGGCGCTGGGCCTGCCCGAGGACGGGTTCTCGCACATCTCAACCGGTGGCGGTGCCTCACTGGAGTTCCTGGAGGGCAAGGAACTCCCCGGCCTCGCCGTGTTGGAGGACTGAACCGTGGCACGGCAGACGCTGATCGCCGGCAACTGGAAGATGAACCTGACCCATCTGGAAGGTATCCGCCTCGTCCAGAAGGTGGCGTTCGCGCTCCCGGAGAAGTACCTGACGCAGGTCGAGGTCGCCGTCCTGCCGCCGTTCACCCACATCCGCAGCGTGCAGACGATGGTGGACGGCGACAAGCTGCTGATCAAATACGGTGCGCAGGACGTCTCGCCGGCCGAGAACGGCGCGTACACCGGTGACGTGTCCGGCGCGATGCTGTCCGCGTTGGGCTGCTCGTACGTGGTCGTCGGCCACTCCGAGCGGCGCGAGCACCACAACGAGGACGACGACCTGGTCAACCGGAAGGTCAAGGCCGCGATCAAGCACGGGATCACGCCGATCCTGTGCGTCGGCGAGAAGCTGGAGGTGCGCGAGGCCGGGGGTCACATCGAGCACTGCACCGCCCAGCTGATCGCCGGTCTCAAAGGTCTCAAGGCCGACCAGGTCAAGGGTGTCGTCGTCGCGTACGAGCCGGTGTGGGCCATCGGCACCGGTCGGGTGGCCACCCCGGAGAACGCTCAGGAAGTCTGCGCGTCCATCCGGTCGACCATCGCGGACAAGTACGGTGCCGAGGTCGCGGGCGAGGTCCGGGTGTTGTACGGCGGCTCGGTGAAGTCGGGCAACATCGGTGACCTGGTCGGCCAGACGGACGTCGACGGCGCGCTCGTCGGCGGGGCCAGCCTGGACGCGGACGAGTTCTCGAAGCTGTGCGCGATGGCGGCCGGTCCGCTGCTGTAGTCGCACGTCAATAGCTGGTAAGCGGGCCAGTGGTACGACCAACGGTGTCGAACCGGTAATCTGTGACGCCAACGGCTGCTCTACGGCGAGGATGAGATGAAGCTAGCTCTGCAGATCGGGCTCGTGGTGACCAGCCTGATCCTGGTCGTACTCGTACTGCTGCACCGTGGCCGAGGGGGTGGCCTGTCCTCGCTGTTCGGTGGCGGTATGCAGTCCAGCCTGTCCGGCTCCACGGTCGCGGAGAAGAACCTGGACCGCATCACGTTGTTCGTCGGCGCACTCTGGCTGATCTGCATCGTGGGAACCGGGCTACTGCTCAAGATCGGTTGACGTCCCCGGCGCGCCGGGGGTTTCGCACCTCCGGTGCGTCAGCCGTCTGCCCTTGATGGGGGTGTGAGGATCTATGTCGGGTGGCAACGCGATCCGCGGAACGCGAGTCGGTGCCGGGCCGATGGGAGAGTCCGAGCGCGGCGAGTCCGCGCCGCGGCGGCGAGTGGCGTACTGGTGTGCCAACGGCCACGAGTCGCGGCCGTCCTTCGCGCTGGACGCGGAGATCCCGGACAGTTGGGACTGCCCGCGCTGCGGGCTCCCCGGTGGCCGGGACCAGGAGAAGCCGCCCGCGCCGCCGCGCAACGAGCCGTACAAGACGCACCTGGCGTACGTGAAGGAACGCCGGTCGGACGCGGACGGTGAGGCGATCCTGGCGGAGGCACTGGCCAAGCTGCGCGCGCAGCGGGAGGACATCTGACGGCGCTTCGGCGTCGTTGATCGGATCGCGCGCCGTGACGGCGTTGGTCGGGGTTGGCCGGCGTCCGGGCGGGTCCGCGATTCGGTAAGACACCTGCCGTGACCGCCTGGGCACAATCCGTGCCCAGGCGGTTTCGCGTGCTCGGCTTCGTTCGGCGCTACTCCGGCGGCAGGGGGAGGCTGACCAGGACGGTGAAGCCGCCCTGGTCGTTGGGGCCCGCGTAGAAGTCGCCGCCCAGCAGCGTTGCTCGTTCTCGCAGGCCGATCAGGCCGTGGCCGCCCGACGGCAGGACGTCGATGGCCCTGGGCGGGTCGGCCACCGGCCGTTCGTTGTCCACCCGAACCCACAGTTCGCCGTCCGCGATGGCGATGCGGACCGTTGTCGCCGCGTCCGCCGCGTGTTTGCGGACGTTCGTCAATGCCTCCTGGACCGTGCGGTACGCGGCGCTGGCTACCGGGCCCGGGGGTTTGCGGCCGCCCAGGTCCATGTCCAGCTTCACGTCCATCGTGCTGTCCTTCACCAGGTCCAGCAGGGTGTCCAGGCCTGGTTCGTCCGCGCCGTCGGTGGCCGTGCGCAGCGCGCCTACCAGGTTGCGGAGTTCGTCCAGGGTGCGGGTGCTCAGCGAGCGGATCGTGGTCGCGGTTTGTTTCGACAGTTCGTCGTCCGTGGAAACCTGGAGGGCGCCGGCCTGCATGGCGATCAGGCTGACCTGGTGGGACACGACGTCGTGCATCTCCCTGGCGATCTTCGCGCGTTCGTCGGCGCGGATCGCGATCGCCAGGAGGCGCTGTTCGCGTCCCTTGCTCGCGGCCAGTTCGACGATTCTGGCGGACAGGTCGCTGCGGGCCGTGATCAGCAGGCCGATCGCGATCGGCATGGCGATCACGAAGCACGCGTAGATGCCGTCCTCCACGTGCTGGCGCCACGTTTCGGCCACGAAGTCGTGCAGTGGGGTGTCCGGGGGGCTGGACCAGATCACGAACCGGCACGCCCACACGCCGATCGCCGCCGTGATCGTCCGCCAGTTCCAGCCGCGTTTCCATGCCAGCGTGCCCAGTGCGATCATCGCGCCCAGTTCCGACCAGCCGGCCAGGAAACCCGGCATCGCGACGACCGTCGCCGCGAACGGGAACCGGCGGCGGAACACCAGTGCGGCCACGGCGACCGCCGACAGCACCAGCGAGTACGTCGCCACCGGGCCGTCCGGGATGGCCATCGCCACGTCCAGCGACGCGACCAGGACGGCCAGTACGTCGAAGAGGATCGCTCGGTGCCTGCGCAGCCACGGTGCTGCCCACCCGAACGACACGCGCCATGGCGCGCCGTCGGTGGGGACGGGCGAACTTGCCGCGGTGGAAGGCTGGACTGCCAGGACGGCACCTCCGAGGACGCTGGTTTCCGAGGACGCTGGTTTTCCGAGGCCACTGGTTTTCCAAGGCCACTGTTGTGCTGGCTCGTACCATACTGGCCCACCGAGCGCCGCCCGGTGACTCAGTTGGGATGTGGTAGTCATTCAGGTAGAGCGCCGTACGTGGTCATCGTGACGCGGGCAGTGAATTTATGTGCGAAGGCACATGTCACCGGTGAGGCGATTCGGGCACGAAGCGGCTACTCCGCCCATTTCTCCGGCGCGAACCTGCTGATCGCCGCCGCGACCGTCAGCGCGTCCTCGGCGGTCGCCAATCGGAACGTGTAGCGCAGCGACGGGACCTGCGGGCGGACCGGTTCGCCGGACGTCACCGAGTCGGCCAGGTCGGTGTGCCGCCGGACGACCGTCTCGTCGACCGGGCTCAGCTCGACGGCCGGTGTGCGCGGGGTGGACGTGCGGATGCCTTTGATCACCTCCGGTGGCACCACCCGGACGACCGCGATCTCCGGCCACGGCAGCCGGACCACCGCCCGCTCCGGTCGGCACCACACGCCGTCCGCGTCGAACGCCACACCCCGGCCCCGGCGCAGCGCCCGCACCACCGTTCCGGTCAGGCCGAGCACGATCAGCAGGAACAGGCCGCCGACCACACCCGCCACGATGTGCAGCGACCGGGGCGCGTCCGCGAACACCGCGTACCCGACCGCGCCCAGGGCGATCGCCGCCAGGAACAGCGTCGTGAGGCCGAAACAGCCCAGCGCCGTACGCGTCGGGCCGCCCAGTGCGACGACCACGGCATCGTCGGCCGGGCCGTCGGTGACGTCGGCGAACGGCGATGTGCGGGGCACCGGGCGAGCTTAGCCTCAATCCGTGGACTGGCTGGCATGCTGATCTTCCTTCGGCATTGTTGATCATTGATTGCTCGCGGTCATGAGCTGGACGTGGCTGACCTGCTGGTCTACCCAGCTATTCCACTGTTGGTCTCCGGTCGACCCTGCTCGGGTGGTGGTCAGGTCAGGCCGCTGCTGGTCGGCGGATGGCGAACACCGCGTCCCACAACACGTTCCAGGCCATGGCCCAGGGCCAGTGCGCGGGCAGGTGCAGCATCGGGTGGCGGTGCGGCCGGGTGAGCCGGGCGGGGACAGTGACCAGTTGACGGCGGATCGTGGCACCGCGAGCCCGCGCGTGTCGGGGACCAGCCAGGGTGGCGGCGGCGCGCAGCAAGTTGTGCATGATGACCGCGCAGAGGGTCCAGGCGTTGTTGGCCGCGAAGGAGCCCGAGGGCTGGTGGGCCAGGGGTCCATCGATCAGGTCGGCGTGGGTCGTTTCGATGATGGTGTGCTGGCGGTGGGTGATGTCCGCGTCGGCTGTGGGTTCGGTGCTGTCGGTGAAGAACGGGTGGTAGCGCCAGACCGGGAACAGTTCCTCAGTCTTCGCGCGGTCGCGGACACGGCGCACGATCAGCCGGGCAGTGACCGGATGCCCGGTGCTGGCGAACGCGGTGAAGCAG
>DASZXM010000542.1:0-8911 GCA_035546415.1 Pseudonocardiaceae bacterium | reverse complement strand
GCCGCCGCGCGCCCGTCCCCGGTGTCGACCACCCGCTGGAACGTGTCGGCGGCCGCCGACCGATCGCCGGCCCGGCGCTGCGCGTGGCCCAACTCCAGCAGCAGGTCGGGCGAGTCGCCGGCCGCGTGGGCCCAGTGCGTGACGGCCTCGTCGTACGCCAGGGCCGCCGTCGCCGCGCGCGCCGCCGCGATCGAGTAGCGGCGGGCACGCTCGGAATGCGGGTCGGCGCGCCGGAAGTGGCCGGCCAGTTCGGCGGCCGGCGCACCACGGCGTTCCAGTGCGACGCCGATGCGGTGGTGCACGGCGGCCGGGTCGGGCAACTGCGCGTAGGCGTACTCGCGCAACAGGTCGTGCGCGAAGCCGTCCGCGGTGAGCAGCCCGGCCCGCCGGGCGGCGCGGACGTCGTCACCGCCTGCCACCTCGGCGAGCAGGTCGACCGGGAACGACCGGCCGATCGCCGCCGCGACCGCCAGCAGTGACCGGCACTCCGGGTCCAGTACGGCGAACCGCTCGGCCAGCACGTCCCGCACGGCCGCCGGGACGGTGTCGGTGCCCAGCCACGCGATCTGCCGCACGAAGAACGGGTTGCCGCCGGTGCGCCGCCACACCGTCGCGGCGCGGGACGCGTGCGTGCCCAGCATCACGGCCACGGCCTCGACCGGGAGCCCGGGCACCGGAACGACGTCCCACCGGATGGCCGGCAGGCCGTCACGGTGGGCGCCGACCACCGCGACGGCGCCCGAGGGCAGCCTGCGGACCAGGAAGTCCAGCAGCAGCAACGACGACGCGTCCGCCCACTGCAGGTCGTCCAGCAGCAACAGCACGGGGCGCACGCGCGACTCGGTCACCAGCGTCGAGGCCACCTCGTCGAACAGCTGGTACCGGGCGGTGGCGCCCTGCGGGGTGGCCAGGCCCAGCGCGCGCAGCGCCTGCGTCCACAGCCGGTAGCCGGGCGCGCCGTCATCCGGCGAACCGCACGCCCACGCGACCCGCAGGCCGCGCCGCGCCGCGTGCCGGGCGGCCGTGGCGAGCAGGGTGGTCTTGCCGATGCCGGCCGCACCGGTGAGCACGAGCGCCCGACCGTGCCCGGCGGCCGCCGAGTCCACGACGTCGCGCAGCCGGCCGAGAAGGTCGTCCCGGCCGACGACGTCGGTGCCCGCGGCCATGGCCGGAGGGTAATCCCGCGGCCCGCCACCGGCCAGCCGATCGGTGGGGCGACTCAGCCGATCGGTTGGTCGACCGGCCCGCCGAGCCGGCCGCCGGAACTGGCCGCGCGGTTGATGCAGGTCAGGGGTGTTCCCCGGCAGTCTTTGACACATGGCAAACACCACGCTGGAAGGCACCGGGATGGACACCTCGAACACGACCGAACCGCGGCAGGACACCGCGATGCGCGGCGTCCGGGCGCTGGTCGGCACCTACCTGGGCATCAGCGCCGCGACCCTGGTGGCGATCGTGCTGCTGCGCAACCACCCGGCCGTCGTCAACCCGGCCGTCTGGATCCGCGGCACCATCGTCGTCGCCAGCGCGCTGCTGTCGTTCTCCTTCGCCGTCCGCGCCGGGCGCGGCTCCCGCAGGGCGCTGCTCCGGCTGCGGATCATCTCGGCGATCATGGTCGTCGCGATCGCCACCATCATCGCGCTGCCGGGCACGTTCCCGGTGTGGATGAAGATCGAACAGGGCGTCTGCGGGGCCGTACTGCTGGCCGTGGCCGTCCTGGTCAACGGCAAACGGGTCCGGTCACTGTTCGTCGGTCGCTAGATTCTGGTCGGGGAGGAGGTCGGACATGAGCACGCGGAACTGGCTGGACGGGCAGCGCTGGTCCCCACTGGTCACGGTCGTCCCGTACGCGCTGCTGGCCGTCCTCGCCGGCATCACGGTGGTCCTGCGCCGGTCCGCCGGTGCCTCCCTGGTCGTCGACCTGGGGCTGTGCGCGCTGGCCGCACTGTGGATGTTCGTGATGTTCACCGCGCGTCCGGCGTGGCGGGAGAGCACTCCGCTGATGATCGTCTTCTTCGCCGGGCTGGTCGCGATCACGGCCGTGCTGGTGATACGGGTCCCGTGGTTCGGGTTCTTCACCCCGGCCGGCTACTTCTTCGCGTTCCGCATCGTGCCGTGGCCGTGGCAGCCGCTCGGCGTCGCCGCCGTCGCCGTGGTGGCCGCCACGGCCCAGGCGTACGGCCTGGACAAGACCACGCTGGTCGGCCTGCTGGGCTACGTGGCGGTGATCGTCGCGAACGTCACGCCCATGGTGTTCTTCTCCTGGTTCGTCCGGCAGGGGGCGCGGCGCAACGACGAACGCGAGCAGGCCCTCGCCGAGCTGAACGAGGCCAACCGCAAGCTGGAGGCGACGCTCGCCGAGAACGCCGGGCTGCACCAGCAACTGCTGTCGCAGGCGAGGGAGGCGGGTGTGCTGGACGAGCGGCAGCGGATGGCCCGGGAGATCCACGACACCCTCGCCCAGGGACTGACCGGCATCATCACCCAACTACAGGCGGCCGAGCAGGCCGGTGACGAGCGTCACCGGCACATCGACGCCGCGGTCCGGCTGGCCAGGGAGAGCCTGGTCGAGGCCCGCCGGTCGGTCCACGCACTGCGGCCGCAGCCGCTGGAGACGGCCCGGTTGAGCGACGCGCTGGCCGACGTCGCGAGCCGGTGGTCGACGCTGCACCGGATCGCCGTGCAGGTCACGACGACCGGCGCGGCCCGCCCGCTGCGGCCCGACGCCGAGGCCGCGCTGCTGCGCACGGCGCAGGAGGCGCTGGCCAACGTGGCCAAGCACGCGCGGGCCACCCGCGTCGGCGTGACGCTGTCGTACCTGGACGACGAGGTCGCACTGGACGTGCGGGACGACGGCAGCGGCTTCGATCCGGCGGCCGGCCGGCCGTCGGAAACCGGCGGTTACGGCCTGATCGGCATGCGCCAGCGCATCGAAGGACTGTCCGGAACCCTGCAGATCGAGTCGGAACCGGGATTCGGCACGGCGATCTCGGCGCGTGTCCCAGCGGTAGGAGCCCCGTCATGACGATCACCCTGCTCATCGCCGACGACCACCCCATCGTGCGGGACGGCCTGTCCGGGATGTTCGCCTCCGACCCGGACTTCCAGGTCCTCGGCGAGGCAGGCGACGGCGCCGAGGCGGTCCGGCTGGCCAGGACGCTGCGGCCGGACGTGATCCTGATGGACCTGCGGATGCCCGGCATGGACGGCCTGGCCGCGATCACCGAACTGGCCCGGCAGCGCATCGCGTCGAAGGTGCTGGTCCTGACCACGTACGACACGGACAGCTACGTGCTGCCGGCCATCGAGGCGGGCGCCACCGGCTACCTGCTCAAGGACGCACCCCGCACCGAACTGCTCCGGGCGGTCCGGGCCGCGGCGGCCGGCCAGTCGGTGCTGTCGCCGTCGGTGGCGACCCGGCTGGTCAACCGGGTCCGCACACCCGAGGCGGAACCGCTGTCCCAGCGTGAACTGGAGGTCCTGGAGCTGGTCGCGGCCGGCACGACGAACCGGGAGGCGGCGGCGAAGCTGTTCATCAGCGAGGCGACGGTCAAGTCCCACCTGCTGAACATCTACGCCAAACTCGGCGTCAGCGACCGCGCCGCGGCCGTCGCCGAGGGCTTCAACCGGGGCCTGCTGGTGCCGGGCCGGTCCGCGTCCGATCGGTGACCGGAGAAGTTCGCGTCGAGTTCACTACGGGGCTCCACCGTCGCACAGCGCCCGGCAGATGACTATC
Organism: Pseudonocardiaceae bacterium; assembly: GCA_035546415.1. Classification (GTDB taxonomy): domain Bacteria; phylum Actinomycetota; class Actinomycetes; order Mycobacteriales; family Pseudonocardiaceae; genus DATEPR01. The sequence continues at coordinate 5,175 of DASZXM010000542.1, read as the reverse complement.
GTCCACTGATGGTGCCGTCGCCGAACCCGAGGAGCCCCCGTGACCACCGACTCGACGCGGTACGCGAACCCACGACCCGCCGAACACGAGTGGCCCGGCCTGACCACGCCACCGCACTCCCCGCTGCGCGCGGCGGCGGCCCGGTACCTGTTCACCCGGGCGGTCCGGCGGCTGCCGGTCACCGTGACGCTGCCCGACGGCAGGCGATGGGGTGCCGGCGGCCCGGAGCTGCGGCTGATCCGGCCGGCGCGGTTCTTCGATCGCCTCGGCGTCGACGGCACGATCGGCCTCGGCGAGGCGTACATGGTCGGTGACTGGGACGCCGACTCCGTCGTGGACGTGCTCACGCCGTTCGCGGCGCACGTCGCCGACCTGGTCCCCCGGCCACTGCGGGCACTGCGGTCCCGTGCCGGGCAACGGAAACCGGACCGCGAGCGGAACACCGTGCAGGGCGCCCGGGAGAACATCCGCCGGCACTACGACCTGTCCAACGACCTGTTCGCGCTGTTCCTCGACGACACGATGACGTACTCGTGCGCGTGGTTCGCGCCCGGCGCCGACGACCTCACCGAGGCGCAGGTCCGCAAGGTCGACGCGATCCTGGACCACGCGGGTGTCCGGTCGGGCACGAAACTGCTGGAGATCGGCTCCGGCTGGGGCACGCTGGCGATCCGGGCGGCCCAGCGCGGCGCGGACGTGACCACGCTGACGATCTCGGTCGAGCAGCGGGAACTGGCCACCAGGCGCATCGCGCAGGCCGGTGTCGCCGACCGGGCGCGGGTCGTGCTGCGCGACTACCGCGAGGAGACCGGCAGCTACGACGCCGTGGTGAGCGTGGAGATGATCGAGGCGGTCGGCCACCAGTACTGGCCGGACTACTTCGGCGCGGTCGACCGGGTGCTCCGGCCGGGCGGCCGGTTCGCGCTGCAGGCGATCACCATGCCGCACGCGCAGTTGCTGGCCACACGGTATTCGCAGGGCTGGCCGCACAAGTACATCTTCCCGGGCGGTGAGCTGCTGTCCATCCCGGAGATCGAACGGCAGGTCGCGGCGACCGGCATGCGGATCGTGGACCGCCAGGCGATGGGACCGGCGTACGCGCGGACGCTGAGCCACTGGCGGAGCCGGTTCCTGGACCGCTGGCCGGACGTGGCGGCGCTGGGCTTCGACGACATCTTCCGCCGGATGTGGGTGTACTACCTGTCGTACTTCGAATCCGGCTTCCGCGCCGACTATCTGAACGTCTGGCAGCTGCGCATGGACAAGGGCTGAATCACCGCACTGTGCGGTGGCGGGACACTCCCCGGCTCAGGAAAGCAGTTCCGCCACCAGTTTCCCGACCTGGTCGACCTCGATGAGGAACGCGTCGTGGCCGTGCGGTGAGGTGACCACCCGGAGGCTTTCGCCGACGCCGTCGGCGATTTCCGCCTGCTGGTACAGCGGGTACAGGCGGTCGCTGTCCACCCCCGCGACCATCGCCCTGGCCGTCACCCGGCCCAGTGCCGCGGCGACACCGCCGCGGTCGCGGCCGATGTCGTGGCTGTTCATCGCGCGCACCAACGTGACGTAGCTGCCCGCGTCGAACCGGCCGACCAGCTTCGCCGCATGATGGTCCAAATAGGACTCGACGGCGTACCGGCCGTCACCCTGCGGTGACCGGTCGAACCGCTCGCGCAACTCGCCCTCGCTGCGGTACGTGATGTGCGCGATCCGCCGGGCGATGCCCAGGCCGGTGTCCGGCGTGCCGCCCACCGCGTGGTAGTCGCCGCCGTGCCAGTGCGGGTCCTGCTCGATCGCCCGCAACTGCGGCCAACTCCACGCGATCTGCTCGGCCGACGACCGTGCCGGCGCGGCCAGCACGAGCACGGCCGCCACCCGGTCGGGCCGGTCGACGGCCCACTCCAGCGACCGCATGCCGCCCATCGAGCCGCCCAGCACCGCCGCCCACCTGTCGATGCCCAACGCGTCGGCCAGTTCCGCCTCGGCGGCCACCTGGTCGCGCACGGTCAACGCGGGGAACCTGCTCCCCCACGGCATGCCGTCCGGCGCAGGCGACGACGGTCCGGTGCTGCCCTGGCAACCGCCCAGCACGTTCGGTGCGACCACGAACCAGCGGGCCGTGTCCAGCACCCGGCCCGGCCCGACCAGGCCGTCCCACCAGCCGGGTGTGGGATGGCCGGGCTGCGCCGGTCCGACGACGTGGCTGTCGCCGGTCAGCGCGTGCTCGATCAGCACGGCGTTGGAGCGATCCGCGTTCAGCGTGCCCCACGTCTCGTAGGCGAGCCGGTAACCCGGCAGTGTGCGGCCCCACTCCAGAGCCAGTGCCCGACCGGTGAACCACTGCCGCCTGCCCGCGGGATCACCGTCACGCCAGGCGCCGGTCATGCGGCCGACCGGGTGGTGGCCGGGTGGAGGATGAGACTGCGCACGTCACCGATGTTAACCAGCCCCCACGGCACCGGCCGTAACCGATCCCGACAGGCCTCGTTACCCGTTGCGTGTCGAGCAAAAGGTGGGCCGCTGTTGTGGCCGCTGCGATCATCGTGACCAGCATGGGCACGACGGCGGCGGTCGCCGCGCCGGTACCGCCGCAGGACGACCCGTTCTACCAGCCGCCCGCCGGCTACCAGTCCACCGCGCCGGGCACGGTCCTGCGCGGCCGCACGGTCACGGCGGCGGCGTTCGGTCAACTGCCGCAGAACGTCCGTGCCTGGCAGGTGCTCTACCGCTCGACCGACGCGCTCGGCCAGCCGGAGGCCACGGTCACCACGATCCTGGAACCCGAGCGGGTGCGACCCGGTCTGCCGCTGCTGTCCTACCAGGTCGCCGAGGACAGCCCCGCCCCGCAGTGCGCGATGTCCTACCAGTACCAACTGGGCGGCGGGCACGAGAACTTCGTCGGGCAGGCGGAGATCCTGCTGATCGACGCGGCGCTGGCCAAGGGCTGGGCGGTGACCGTGCCCGACTACGAGGGCCCGATGAGCGCGTACGTCGCCGGCCGGCAGGCGGGGCAGGCCGTGCTGGACGGCATCCGGGCGACCGAGAGCTTCGCACCGGCCGGGCTGGACGGCGTGCGGACGAACGTCGGGCTGTGGGGTTACTCCGGCGGTGCGCTGGCATCCGGGTGGGCCGCCGAACTGCAACCCGGCTACGCACCCGAACTGCACGTGGCCGGTGTCGCCGAAGGCGGTCTGCCGGTGAACCCGGCGCACGTGCTGACCAGGATCAACGGCGGCCCGTTCGCCGGCATCGCGATGAGCGGCATCGCCGGCATGAGCCAGGCGTACCCGCGGCTGGCGGACTTCCTGGACACGTACCTGACGCCGGCCGGCAAGGCAGCGTTCGCACAGGCCGCCACCCAGTGCGACCCGCGGAACGCGGCCGAGTTCGCGTACCGCGACGTCTACCGGTACTTCACCGTGCCCGATCCGCTGGACATGCCGGTGCCACGCCAGGTGTTGGCCGCCGACAACCTGGGCCAGGACACGCCGACGGCACCGCTTTACGTGTACCAGTCGCAGAACGACGAGCTGATCCCACCGGCCGATGTGGACGCGACGGTCGCGGGCTACTGCGCGCGGGGCGCGACCGTGACGTTCCAACGGGACCTCCTCAGCGACCACGTCGCGCTCGCGGTGACCGGCGCGGCGGACGCGTTGAACTGGCTGTCCGCGCGGTTGGGCGGTGCACCGGCACGGACGGGCTGCCACACCAGCACGGTCGTGTCGTCGGCACTGTCGCCGAACGCGCTGCTGACGTTCGGCGCGGTCGTGTACGCCGACCTCGTGGCGCTGTCCGGCCAACCGATCGGCATCGACGACATGGCGTAGCCTGCGGTTCCCGTGTGCGCGGGCGAGGCGGCTACCCTGCCGGACATGGCCGATCCACTCAGGCGTGAGTTCAGCGTCGACCTGCCCGCCACCACGGTCGAGGAGGCGGTGCGGCAGTTGCGGCTGGGCGCCAAACGGGAAGGGCTGGTGTTGAACGCCACCGTTCCGCAGGACATCTGGTGCCACGAGTCCGCGTCCAGCGGTATCGCCCGGTTCCACGGCGGGCTGCGCGAGTCGGACGGCCACCTGGTGCTGGCCGGCACCGTCCAGCAGCCGTCCGGTCAGCTGTACCAGGCGTTGTTCCGGGCGCTGGTGTCGCTCGCGTCCGTGGCCGCCATCGTGGTGGCGCTCGTGCGGCACCCGTTCTACGCGCCGCTGTTCTGGATCGGCGTGGTCGGGACCGTCGTGTTCGGCGGGTTGACCATCATGACCGCCCGGGTGTGGCGGCCGGCGTTCGCGGCCGCGGCCACCCAGTTGACCGACCGGATCACCCGTATGACACAGGTCAGCGCCTGACCGAACGCAGCCAGGCGACGACGTCGTCGCGGTGCTCGGCGACGGCGACGTCCAGCGGTGTCTGGTCGGACCACGGGGCCTGCCAGTGCACGTCGGCGCCACGGTCGACGAGATACCGGGCTGTGTCCGGCTGCCCGGCCCGGCAGGCGTTCCACAGGGCGACGGACAGGTCCTCGACGGACGGCTCGCCGTCCTCGACCAAGGACGTGACCGGCGACGTCAGGCCGAGCGCGGCGGCCTGCGCCAGGCTGAGCACGGCACCGCGCTCGTACAGCCGCCGCAGCGCCGCCCACTGCCCGTACCCGAGCGCGGACTGGCTGGGCGGGCCACCGCCGATGGACGAACCGGGGTGTTCGATGTCGGCACCGGCGTCCACCAGCACGTCGACGAGTTCGACATCGTCGTTGCTGGCGGCCCAGTGCAGTGCCGTCTCGTGATGCCCGGCGCCGACGGCGTGCGCGTCCAGGTCGGCGCCTGCCGTGACGAGGGCGGCGACGATCGCGGCGGCGTGCGGCCGGTGGCCGGGCGCGTCGGCGAACAGGTGCAGCGGACGATAGGAGTTGATCACACTGGTGGCCAGCGTCGGGTCGGCGGCGAGCAGTGCCCGCACCCGGTCGACGTCACCGCGCCCGAGCGCGGACGCGAACTCCGACGCGCGCGGCTCGTCCCCGCGCTCGACGGCGGCCGGTCGCGCGGTCACGGCCGCGCCTCCTGTCGGCCGGGGTGGGCGCTGACGGTTGGGATGTCACAGGCCTGTGCGGTCATCGTGGGTCCTTTCCTTGATCGCGGCCAGGGCGGTCAGCCCGGCGCGGAGGCCGGCCAGTTCGAC
>DASZXM010000541.1:0-10803 GCA_035546415.1 Pseudonocardiaceae bacterium | reverse complement strand
CCGCCTCAACACCGCCCGCCCCGACTGACGGCCCACGCCGAACCCGAACCCCACAGCGCGTGGCCGGCCCCAGAACGCGTCCGGCCCCGCGACGCGGCCGGCCCACAAGGCGGCCAACCCCGCAACGCGGCAGGCCCCACAACGCGGCCGGCCCCACAGCCCGGCCGGCCCCACAGCGCGGCCGTCGTCCGGCGCGGGTGGCCTCGGGGTCGCACGCCCCGAGGCCACCGTGACTACAGCTGTGCCAGCCGTTCCCGCAGCGTGTCCAAGCCCATCGAGCCCATTTCCAGCGCCCGCTTGTGGAACAGCTTCAGGTCGAAGTGCTCCGGGTCGCGCTGCTTCGCCTCGTCCCGCGCGGCCAGCCAGAACCGCTCGCCCAGCTTGTACGCGGGTGCCTGGCCCGGCCAGCCCAGGTACCGGTCGACCTCGTCGGGCACCTGGCCGGCGTCGGTGATCGTCCGGGTGATCATGAACTCCAGGCCCAGGTCCGGGGTCCACCGCTCGCCCTCGTGGAAGCCGGTGCCGCGCGGGATCTCCAGTTCCAGGTGCATGCCCAGGTCGATGATCACCCGCGCCGCGCGGAACAGGTGACCGTCCAGCATGCCCATCAGCACGCCGTCGTCGGTCAGGTAACCCAGTTCGCGCATCAGGCGTTCCGCGTACAGCGCCCAGCCCTCGGCGTGGCCGGACGTGCCGGCGATCAGCCGCTGGTACCTGTTGAGCGTCTCCGACTGGTACACGCTGGTCGCGATCTGCAGGTGGTGGCCGGGAACGCCCTCGTGGTACACGGTCGTCGTCTCGCGCCACGTGGAGAACGTGTCCTGGCCGGGGACCAGCGACCACCACATCCGTCCCGGGCGGCTGAAGTCGTCCGTCGGGCCCGTGTAGTACGCGCCCGCGCCGCCGCCGGGCGGCGCGATGCGGCACTCCAGGCGCATCAGCTCGTCCGGTATGTCGAAGTGGGTGCCGCGGAGCGCGACCAGCGCCTCGTCGGACAGGCGCTGCATCCACTCGCGCAGCGCGTCCTGACCCGTGACGCGGTAGCGCGGGTCGGCGTCCAGCGCGGCGGCGGCCTCGGCGAGCGTGGCGCCCGGCTCGATGCGCCCGGCGACCTGCTTCATCTCGCGCTCGATCCGGAAGAACTCCTCCCAGCCCCACTGGTACAGCTCCACCGGGTCCACGGTGGCGCCGTTGAAGTACTTCAGCCACAGCGGGTACACCTCGGGCCCGACCGCGTCCTTCGCCGGTGCGCGTGGCGCGAGTTCGGTCCGCAGGTACGTCGCGAGTTCGCCGTACGCCGCCGATGCCGCGTCGGCCGCCGACGTGAGCGAGGCGCGCAACGTGTCGGACACGCCGGTCGCGCCGCCGACGAACGTGGGGAAGAACGCGGGGTCGTCACCCTGCCCGGCCCACGTGGCGCACTGCTCGGCGACCTTCTCCACCTGCCGCAGCGCGGCCACCCGTCCCCGCGCCGCGCCGTACTCGAGTGCGGCCCGCACACCGGTGAGCGTCTCGGGCACGGCGGCGATCCGGGTGGCGATGACCTCCCAGTCGTCCGACGTCTCGGTCGGCATCAGGTCGAACACCATCCTGGTGTGTTGCACCGGACTGGCGATCACGTTGAGGTCGGCGACGATCAGGTCGGCGTCGTGCAGGGTGATCTCGGCGCCCAGCCGCTCCAGCAGCACCGCCTGCGCGACCTGGTCGCTCTCGTCGGTCGGTGACTCGGCGGCCGCGGCCTGGACCACGGACCTGGCCAGTTCGGCGCGTGCCGCGACCGCGTCCGGTGAATAGTCGGTGAGCTGGTCGTCATGGCCGGACACGCCGACGTACGTCGCTCCGATCGGGTCGAGTCGGGCGAGGTCGTCGACGTATCCGTCGCTGATCTCGTGGATCTTGGAGATGGGTGACATGGCAGCACGCTACCGTGGTGTCGACAGGCGGCCGGTGGATATGTCCCAGGTCTGCCCGGTACTGGCAGGATGGCCCCGTGCCCAAGGCTCGTCCGCATCGAAGCGGTCCCCGTGTGCTCGCCATGGCAGCCGGTCTGGTCGCCGTCGGCGTGCTCGCCAGCGGGTGCGTGCGTGTGCACGCGGCGCTGGCCGTCTCGTCGTCCGACCAGGTGTCCGGGGACATCGTGGTCGCAGCGCTACCGTCGGCGGGCAACGCCAAGGGGCCGCAACTGGGCGTGCCGCAGAGCATGGCCAGCCGGGTGACGATGAAGCCGTACAGCGCGGGTGGCTACGTCGGCCAGGACATCACGTTCCACGACCTGTCGTTCGCCGAGCTCTCGGCGTTCGCGGCGAGTGTGAGCAGCCAGAGCAACGCGTACCACATCACCTTCCAGCGCTCCGGCGACCTGGTGACGATGTCCGGGTCGGTCGACCTGTCGCAGCTGCCGGCCAGCGGTGTGGACGTCCAGCTCAAGGTCAACTTCCCGGGCCCGGTCACGCACACCACCGGCGTCGTCGACGGCCAGACGGTCAGTTGGACGTTGAAGCCGGGTGCGGTGACGCCGTTCAACGCCACCGACCGGTACACGATCGGCAACAGCAAGAGCTGGCGGTTCTGGGCGCTCGCGCTGGGCGGCGGCCTCGCGCTGATCTCCGCGTTCCTGGTGCTGCTCGCACTGTGGGCCAGGCGGCGCAACCTGAAGAAGGAGATCGCGTACAGCTAGGTGCGGACCGGTACCAGGCCCAGCCGGTTGACCACCTCGGTGGTGGCCTGCGCCCGGTTGAACGTGTAGAAGTGCAGGTCCGGCACGCCTTCGGCGAGCAGCCGGCTGCCCAGTTCGGTGGCGACGTCGATGCCGGCCGCGCGGAACGCCTTCGGGTCGCCGGACAACGGTTCCAGCCGGTCGGTCAGCCACCGCGGCGCACGGGCGCCGGACAGCTCGACCGTCTTGGCCAGCGTGCGCGGCGTGGTGAGCGGCATCAGGCCGGGCAGCAGGATCGCGTCGCAGCCTGCGGCCGCGACCCGGTCGCGCAGCCGCAGGAAGTCGTCGGCCTCGAAGAACAGCTGCGCGATGGCGAAGTCGGCACCGGCGTGCAGTTTGCGCACCAGGTACTGGGTGTCGGCGTCCAGGTCACCGGAACGCGGGTGGCCGTACGGGAACGCGGCCACGCCGACGCAGAAGTCGCCCAGTTCGCGGACCAGCCGGACCAGTTCCTCGGCGTAGGTGAAACCGTCCGGGCGGGGCACCCAGTCGCCGTTCGGGTCGCCCGGCGGGTCACCGCGCACGGCGAGGATGTTGCGCACGCCGATCGCCGCGTACCAGCCGATGACGTTGCGCAGTTCGGCGATCGAATGGTCGACGATCGTCAGGTGCGCCATCGGCACCAATGTCGTCTCCTGGGCGATGCGACTGGTCGTGCGGACCGTGCGGTCACGGGTGGAACCGCCGGCACCGTAGGTGACCGACACGAACGCCGGGTCGAGCGGCTCGAGCCTGCGCGCCGAGCGCCACAGGATCTGCTCCTCGTCGGCGTCCCTCGGTGGACAGAATTCCACCGAGAACACCGGGCGCCCTGAGCGCAGCCGTTCCACCACCGTTGTCACGCACCCAGGGTAGTCAGGGGCGCCGAGGAGTGGGCAACGGCGCCCACGGAGTGGAACGGCGGTGGCCTGCGACAATAGAACAATGCAAGCGCCGGGAACGCTGGGAGCAAGGATCGACGACGACCTGCCCGCTCATGTCGACCGCGCGCTGACCGACTATTTCGATTTCCGCCGAACGCAGACCCAGGAGATCGGCGCCGATTTCGCGACCGCGCTGGACGCGTTGTCCGATTTCGTGATGACCGGTGGGAAACGCATTCGGCCGACGTTCGCGTGGTGGGGCTGGCGCGGGGCGGGCGGCGCCGCGGAAGGGCCGGTGGCCGAGGCCGTCGTGCGGGCGTTGAGCGCGCTGGAGCTGTTGCAGGCGTGCGCGCTGGTGCACGACGACCTGATGGACTCCTCGGCCGTGCGGCGGGGTTCGCCGACGGTGCACGTGGCGTTCGCCGCCCGGCACGCCGCCCGCGGCCTGCTCGGCGAACCGGCCCGGTTCGGCCTGGCGGCCGCCGTGCTGCTCGGTGACATCGCGCTGGCCTGGGCCGAGGACCTGTTCCTGACGTCGGGCCTGGCGCCGGACGCGCTGGTGCGGGCCGTGCCGCCGTGGCAGGCGATGCGCACCGAGATGCTCGCCGGGCAGTACATCGACATGCTCACCCAGGCCAGGGGCGACGAGTCGGAGGCGGCCGCGCTGCGCGTGGACCGGTTCAAGACGGCGGCGTACACGGTGGAACGCCCGCTGCACATCGGTGCCGCGCTGGCAGGCGCCGGCCGGGAGCTGGTCGACGCGTACCGCGCGTTCGGCGCCGACCTCGGCGTCGCGTTCCAACTGCGGGACGACCTGCTCGGCGTGTTCGGCGATCCCGCGGTGACCGGCAAGCCGGCCGGTGACGACCTGCGCGAGGGCAAGCGGACGCTGCTGCTCGCCCTGGGCCTGCGGCACGCCGAACGGGACGGCCGGACTATGGATGCCGCGCTGCTGCGGACGTCGGTGGGCCGGGCGGACCTCACCGAGGACGACGTGGCCCGGCTGTGCGTCCTGCTGACCGACCTGGGCGCGGTGGACGCCGTCGAACGGCGGATCGCCGACCTGACGACGTCGGCGTTGGACACGCTGGCGGCCGCGTCGCTCCCCCGACCGGCCGCGGACCGTCTCGCGGAGCTGGCGATCACGGCGACACAGCGAGACCGTTGAGCCACGGTTGATCGGGTCGGGGCACACTTGACCTGCCGCCAGGAGTTGGCGCAGGGGCGGAGTTGGCATGAATCGGGCGAGTGGGCCGAAGAACCGGGCGTGGCTCCCGGCGGTGTTCGTCGTGCTGCTGGCCGGGTGCGTGGCCTGTGCCAGCACCGTCGGCGGCCACGCCGGGGCGACGCCGGTGCCCGTGCTGAGCGCGGCGCAGATCGCCCAGCAGTCACTGGTGAACCTGGGTGAGGCCGGTGTGCTGCACTACCACGGTTCGCTGGTCAACCCGGACGGCAAGCAGCTCGGCCTGGACGTGAGCGTCACGGCGACCGGTGAGGCGGGCGGTTCGGTGTCGGTCGGCGGCCAGCGCGGGGCGTTGGTGGTGGCCAACGGCGGGCTGTACGTGGACGCGCCGGGCCAGTTCTGGTCGCTGCTGTCCGGTGATCCGGGCAGCGAGGCGTCGGCCGTGGACAGCAGGTGGGTGCGGGTGCCGTCGGTGACCATCGGCGTGGACATCGGCGCCGCGCTGGTGCCCAGCGCGTTCAGCGCGAATCTCCTACGCCGGAACGACACCGGCGATCCCAGTTCGTTCGCGGCGCAGCCGGCCACGACGGTGCACGGCACGGCCGCGGTGCGGGTCGCCGTCGGCGACAGCACGGTCGACCTGGCCACGGCCGGCACGCACGGCGTGTTGCACGTGGACCTGCCGGCCGACTTCGGCTCGGCGCGCAACGTGTCCCTGGACGTGGCCGATGTCACAGCGACCGAGGCCGGCATCTACCAGAACCTGAACCAGCAGGCGCAACAGCTGAAAACGGCCGTCGACACCAATGTGGACATCGAGCAGGGCAACCAGAGCTGGGGCACGTGCACGGCGTCGGGCTGTTCGGTGATCGTGACGTTCACCAACGCGGGTCCGATCGCCACGAAGGTCGTGGTGTCGGGCAACTGGAAGGGTGACAGCCACCCGGTCGGCACGTGCCAGGCGGTCGTCGGCCCGGTCGCGGCCGGCAAGTCGACGACAGCGGCGTGCACGAACAGCTCGGCGCGGTGGACGACGTTCTACAACCACGCACACGCGACACCGGGCAGCCATCCGTACGAAGTGGACTGGACGGCGGAGGCGCTTGCGGCGCCACCCAACCTGGCCGTGCTGACGGCCGAGGCGACGGCCGCGGCGACACCGGCACCAGCGAACCCGAAACGCACCAAGGGTGTCGCGTTCGTGTACGAGATCGCCTACCAGGACTCGTCGAACCGGACGCAGCCGTGGAAGTACGGCGTGACACAGAACACGTCGTGGCGGACGTACGCGGACGCCCAACTGCCGGCGTGCCGGGCGGCGGTGAAGACGTCGTGCACGGCCAGCCTGGTGACGGGCGCCGGCAGCCGGCCCTCGGCGGACGCGCTGGCGAGGTCGTTGGCGGCGAAGGCGACGACCGGCGCCACCTGCCCACCCGGGCAATGGGTCGGCTGCGCCACGTCCCCCACCCACTGATCCCCCAACCCACCGCCGTGCCTCAACCTTGGCCGCGCGCCGCCGCGTAACCGGCCAGGAAGCGCTCCATCGCCTCGTCGACCCCGGCGCGGTCGCCGGTCGCCAACAGGTCCAGCAGCAAGCCGCGGACCACCGCCAGGCCCAGTCGGGCGTCCGCCCGTGCCTGTTCCGGCGCGCTGCCGAACCGCAGTGTCGACGCCGTGAGCGGCCCCAGCCACGAGTCCACGATGCCGTCCAGGAACGGCGTCGTGCCCTCCCGGCCCTGCAACGCCTGTCCGTACAGCTCGAAGAACAGCCGTTCGGCCGGCCACAGCGCGGGGTCGGTCAGCCTGCGCCAGAACCGGCGTACGACGTCCGCCGGGTCGAGCGCCGGGTCGTCCGCCAGTTCCCGTTCCAGCTCCGCCAGCGCGGCCCGCTGCCGCTCCTCGATGACACGCACCACCTCGATGAGCAGGCCCTCCTTGGAGCCGAAGTGGTAGATCAGCATCCGGTGACTGGTGCCCACCGCCGCCGCGAGACCGCGCAGGCTCACGTCGCCCAGCCCGCCGCCGGTCAACCGGTCGACGACCGCCGTGAGCAGCCGCTCCTTGGACTCTCGTGCCATGGCCACCATTCTTGTACCATCTGGTACATGCAGGAAATCGATGTGCGCGTGCCCACCACCGCGTTGCCTGCCAGGTTGTACGCGCTGCTGCGCGACGGGGCCACATGGCCGGTGTGGTCGCCGATCGGCTCGTTCGAACTGCGCGCCGAAGGCACCGGCGAACGCGAAGGCCTCGGCGCGATCCGGGTGTTCCGCACCGGGCGGGTCACCAGCGTCGAGCGTGTCGCGGAACTCGTGCCGGACCGGCGCTTCAGCTACGAACTGGAGCACGGCCTGGCGATCCGTGGCTATCGGGCCGATGTGGACCTGGAACCCTCCGGTGGCACCACGACGATCCACTGGCACTCGACGTTCCGCGCGAAGGTCCCCGGCACCGGCTGGCTCTACCAGCGCACGCTGAGCCGGTTCATCAAGCGGTGCGCCGAAGGCCTCGCGGCTCACGCGGAAATCACCAACGTCGCGCAGGGATAACGGCAAGGTCGCGAACCGGCCGTCGTGACAGGGGTCGAAGATCGCTGTGACACGATGTCGGCCGCGATGACCTCTGTGCCGTCACTACCCATCGAGCCGGTCCTGGGTGGCCGCCTGCCCGCGATCGGCAGGCCCGTCGATCCCGGGCCGTTGCCGGTGCCGGTGCGCACCATCGCGACGGGCATGGTCGGCACGTTCCTGATCGCCGTCGGCGGGATCGGCGCGGCCGCCGTCCTGGAGCCCGACCCGATCCTGAACGACACCGCGTTCAGCTGGCTGGGCTACGGGCACGGCAAGCAGATGGCCGTCGCCGTCGTCTACGTCGGCATCGCGCTGACCGTGTGGTCGTGGATCCGGTTGGGCCGCGACGTGCGGGCGGGTGCCGTGGATCGGCGCGGCATGCTGATCACGATCGGCGCCTGGGTGCTGCCACTGTTGTTGGCGCCGCCGCTGTTCAGCAGGGACATCTTCAGCTACCTGGCGCAGGGCGACCTCGCACTGCACGGCTACGACCCGTACTCCTACGGCGTGTCCATCCTGGACGACCACCTGTCCGCCAACGTCGACCCGACATGGCAGAACACCCCGGCACCCTACGGCCCGCTGTTCATCCTGCTGGCCAAGAGTGTCGTGCTGTTCACCGGGCAGAGCACGCTGGTCGGCGTCGTCGTCATGCGCGCCACCATGTGCACCGGCCTGGTGCTGCTGTGCTGGGCGCTGCCCCGGATCGCCGAGCACCTGGGCGGCTCCCCGGTCCGGGCGCTGTGGTTCGGCGTCGCCAACCCGTTCGTGCTCACCTACCTGGTCGGCGGCGGCCACAACGACCTGCTGATGACGGGGCTGCTCGCCGCCGGCACCGTGCTGGTGCTGGACGGCCGGCACACCAAGGGTTTCGCGGTCGTCACGCTCGCGTTCGCCGTCAAGGCGACAGCCGGCGTGCTGCTGCCGTTCCTGGTGTGGATCTGGGCGGCCCGGATGAGCGGGCCGGCCACGCGCCGGTTCGTCCGCGCCACCGGTGGCGCGCTGGCCGTCGTGCTGCCCACGTTCGCCGCGTGCACCTTCGCGGCCGGCGTGAACCTCGGCTGGCTGCCCGCGCTCAGCTCGTCGTCGGTGGTGATCGAGTGGCTGTCCCTGCCCACCGGCGCCGGCCAGTTGATCCGGGCCGTCGCCAGCATCTACGACGACGGCCTGGACCCGCACGCGTTCCTCGGCGTGGCCAGGGACATCGGCTGGGTCGTGTTGCTCGTGCTCGTCGTGCGGCAGTGGTGGCTGGCCCGCGACGGCGAGCCGGCCACCACGCTGCGCCGGGCCGCCGTCGCGCTGCTGGTCGTGGCGTTGTTCTCACCGGTGACCCTGCCCTGGTACTTCAGCTGGGCGCTGGTCATGGCGGCCGGGCTGGCCTGGTCGCGACGCGGGCTCGTGATCGGCGTGTTCGGTTCGGTGTGGCTGGTCCTGGTGACGTTCCCGGACGGCACCATCGGCCTCTACAACTGGGCCTACTTGGCCACCGCGATGTCGGCTGCGGCGTTGGCGGCCGTGTCGCTGGCGCGGCCGGACCCGCTGCGGCTGTCGTCCCGGCCGGCCGACCGGCGGCCCAGCACGGCGGCCACGATCGCGAACGTGAGTCCGACGGCGGCCAGCGCGGCACCCACCCAGTTCGGTGACGCGTAGCCGAACCCGGCGGCGATGACCACGCCGCCCAGGTAGGCGCCCAGCGAGTTGGCCGTGTTGAACGCCGACTGCAAGCCTGCGGACACCAGGGTCGGCGCGTGCGGCGCCTGCTCCATGACCCGCACCTGCAGCGGTGTGCCCACGGTGAACCCGGTGACGCCGACGAAGAACAGCGTGACCGCGGCCGCGACCGGCGAGTGCGCGGTGAACGTGAACACCACCAGCACGGCACCCAGCGCGACCAGGCCCCCGTACAGCGTGCGCCGGTGGTCCAGGTCGGTGAGCCGGCCGCCGAGCAGGTTGCCGACCGTCATGCCGACACCGAACAGGGCCAGCAGGAACGTGACGGCAGCCGGCCGGTAGCCGGCCAGGCCGACCATCATCGGTGTCACGTAGCTGACCGACGCGAACACGCCGGCGAACCCGAACACGCAGATCGCCAGTGACAACCAGATCTGCGGGCTGCGGAACGCGCCGAACTCCGCCTTCAGCTGACCGCCCGCCGGGCGGTTGTCCTGGTGCGGCACGGCGGCCAGGATCGTCAGCGCGGCGAGCACACCGATGCCGCTGACCACCCAGAACGCCGACCGCCACCCGAGGTGCTGGCCCAGGAGCGTCGCGGCGGGCACGCCGACGATGTTGGCGATCGTCAGGCCGAGCACCATCATCGAGATGGCCCTGGCCCGCCTGCGGGCGTCCACCAGGGACGCGGCGACCAGCGCGCCCGCGCCGAAGTACGCGCCGTGCGGCAGGCCGGCGAACACGCGCGCGGCGAACAGCAGGCCGTAGTTGGGGGCCACCGCGGACAGCGCGTTGCCCAGCGTGAACCAGGCCATGAACGCAACCAGCGCCGCCTTGCGCGGCAGCCGGGCCACGGCCACGGTGAGCAGCGGCGCACCGATGACGACGCCGAGTGCGTAACCGGACACCAGGCCGCCTGCCGTCGGGATGGAGACACCGACGTCACCTGCCACGTTGGGCAACAGGCCCATGATGACGAACTCGTTCGTGCCGATGCCGAAGGCACCGACGGCGAGCGCGAACAGGGCGAACCGCATGACGCTCCTTCGGTGGGTAGTGGGCAACACCAGACACCGATCAGTTGGTCCACGGTGACCGTCCACGTCGACACTGCCGGCCGGAGGGAATCTTTATCGATCCACAAGTCGGCAACGTGAACATGCCGTGGCATCATCCGTCGCCGCGCGTGAGATCGACCACGCACGGCGACGGACGGGCGTCAGCGGTCCGTCTCCTGGGACGGACCGGAAGCGGCGCGGGTTCCTAGAACGCCAGCGCCTGCGCCCTGCGCTTCACCTCCCGGCCGCGGTTGGTCCGCAGGGCCTCGATGGGCGAGCCGGGCAGTGTGTCGTCCACGGTGAACAGCCAGCGCAGCATCTCCTCGCTGGAGAAGCCGGCGTCGCGGAGCACCGTCAACGTACCGGGAAGGCCCTTCACGACGCCTTCACCGTTCAAGAACAAGGCGGGGACGCACATGACCCCGTCCCTGCGGAACGCGACCAGATGTCCGTCCCGCACCATCTGCTGCACCCGGGTGACCGGTTGGCCGACCGATTGGGCCACCTCGGGCAAGGTCAGTACCTCGTACGACCGGTCGAGGACATCCTCGGCGGTGGGTATCGCACTCACGGTTGCCAACCATGCCACAAGGAAGCGACATTCGCCCTGCGCCAGTCGAGGGATGTTTCCGTGACGGGCTCCGTACCATCGGCAGACGTGGAAGCCAATGGCGTTGATGTGCTCGGTGCGGTGCTGGAGGGCCGGTACCGGGTCGACGCGCCGCTCGCCCGCGGCGGCATG
>DASZXM010000540.1:0-3057 GCA_035546415.1 Pseudonocardiaceae bacterium | reverse complement strand
AACGAGCCGCGTCGGCGCTGGCGGTGCACCGACTGTTGGCCAGGGACCGGGAGACGCTGGAACGGCAGACGCATCGCAACCTGCTGACCGAACTGCTGGCCCCGGGCGCGCTGCCACCGGACCTGACCACCCGCGCCGCCGCGCTCGGTGTCCCGCTCGCGGACCGGACACTGGTCGGCATCGCGGTGCGGCCGCGCACGTCGGCGAACCCGGCGCCGACGCTGGCCGCGCAGGAACTGCTGCGCGACCTGTCGGACGCGACGGCGTTGGCGGCGCGCCGGGCCGACGTTCCCGCGCTGGTCGGGGTGGTCGACGACATGAGCGTGCGCGCGTTGATCGCGGTCGACCGGCGGGACACGACGCCGGTGCTCCGGCGGCTGGCCCGCGGCATCCACCACGCGGTGGAGTCGAACCCGAGGGCGCTGCCGGTGGTCGTGGCTGTGGGCACGACCGTCAACGCGGTGGTCGACGCCCGCCGGTCACTCGCCGAAGCCGCCCACGTCGCCCAGGCGGCGTTGCGATCGTCCACCGAACGCGACTACCACCGGTTGGACGACGTCCGATTGCGTGGCCTGCTGCACTTGTTGCGGGAGGACGAGCGGTTGGTGGCGTTCGCGGACCGTGAGCTGGGCGCATTGTTGGCCCGGGACGCCCGTTCGGGCAGCCGCCTGGTCGATGCGCTGCGGCACTACTGCGAACAGGGCGGCAACAAGTCGGCGGCGGCAGCGGCGGCCCACTTGTCCCGCACCGCGTACTACCAGCAGTTGGCCAGGATCGAACAGGTCCTGGGAGTGTCACTGGAAGATCCGGAGTCGATGCTGTCCCTGTACGTCGCCCTGCTTGCCATGGACGCGGACTGACATTGCCATCTATACAGTTTTCTGTACAGTTGGCGTATGGCGGTTCTCCACGATGCACACGAACTGAGCGTCACCGAGGCGACCAGGCGTGGCGTCGCCGGTTTGGTCGCCGATGCCGAGCACGGTGCCGATCTCGTGGTGACCCGTCATCACAAGCCGGTGGCCGCCGTGGTCGGCGCACACCGACTGGCCGAAATCGACGAAGCGGCCGCCGACCTGCGCGACTTGGCTCTGGTGCTGGCGCGCAGTGTCACGGACGACGGACGGCGCACGCCGTTGGACGACGTCCTGACGGCTTTCGGACACACCCGCGAGTCGCTTGCCGCTCTGGAGGACGACGAGCAGTAGATGGCCGAGATCGTTTTCACCGACGCGGCCATCGACGACCTGCGTCGCCTTGGTCCCGACGTCGTTCCCCAGGTGCTCAAGAAGGTGCTGATCCTGCTCGACGACGCCGAGGCAGGGCAACCGCTCGGTGGAACGTTGACCGGCTTCCGCAAACTGGTCGTCGGTCGCAACCACTGGCGGATCATGTACCGGATCGCCGAAGGCGGCGTGCTGGAGATCTGCGAGATCTGGTGCGTCGGTGCTCGATCCGATGCCGAGGTCTACGACGAAGCTTCAGCACGGATAGCCAAGGCGGTCGATCGGAATCCAGCCGTCCGGCGACTGGCCGACGTCGTCGACCGACTCGGCCGACTGGCAGGCGGCATCACCGTCGCCGACCACAGCCATCACGAGCCGGTGCCGGATTGGCTCGCGCAACGGCTGATCCGTACCGCCGGATTGCCGGCCGAGAAGGTAGCCGCGTTGAATCTGGAGCAGGCCGTGGACCTGTGGACCGCCTATGTCAGCGGGCCCAGCGAGGCGGCGCGCCATGAGGCCGTGACGGCGATCGCCCGCACTGTCATCGACAGGGACGCGGAGATCCTCGACAGGCTGGCCAAGGCGGGACCGGCCACTGACCGCCGCCGGCCTCGTGGCGACCGCACACGCCGCACGATCGACTAGCGGCGGTACTCCGCCAGCCTCGGCCACACGCCGGCGCCGACCAGGACCACCACCAGGACCGTCACGATCGCCGGCCAGACGCCCGACCAGCCGGACAAGTCGTCCGTGCCGTCCGCGACCGCCCGGTCGAACACCTGCTGCTCGGTCGTGATCAGGTTGCCGATGCCCGCGTCGTACCGGGCCAGGTTGTACGTCGAGTAGCCCAGTGCGGTTCCGGTGTCGAACTCGATCGCGTCCCGCAGGTCACCCTGTGCCAGCGTGGTCCGCATCGCGCGGTCCGCCAGTTCGAAGCCGGCGTAGCGGGCCAGCGCGCGGATCGCCGCGTACCGCTCCGGGGTGGAGTCCAGGTGCGCCATCACCACCGCGAAGTCGCCGCCGAAGCGGACGTTCGAGTAGTCGATGTTGTAGGCGTCCAGTGCCGTGCGCAGTGTCAGGTCGTAGTGCTGGATGTCCGTGCCGTGCAGTGTGACGACCGACTGGGACCCGTCCTGGAAGTCCTGTTGGTACTGGGCGGCGTGCCGCGGGTCGACGAGGAAGCGGCTCTCGTTCGCCGCCGCCTCCTGGCCGACCGCGCGCGCCTCGGACAGCGCGATGATCGGGTCGAACGCATCCACCTTGGCCGTCCGCAACTGGCCTGACGCGCTGCCCAAAAGCACCGGCACGACGATCGTCACGACCAGCGCCACCAGTGTCGCCGCCGCGATCGCCGGGTTCAGTCGCCGCCGCAACCGGCGCCGGAGGTACACCTGGGTGACGACCAGCGCGGCCAGCAGCAGGGCACCGATCAGCACGACGACCACCGTCGCCAGCACCGCCGACGACCGGCTGTCCTGGTACGCGGAGTCCAACGACGCCTGGCTGGCCGCGATCAGCGCCTGCGTGCCGCGCAGCAGCGTCGGCATCAGCGCCGTCGCCTGCCGGTACACGGCCAGTTCCGTCGCTGACGGGTGGCCCGCCGCGTCGTGGCCGCTGCCGTTGAGCGACAGCGCCTCACCGGCCAGTGCCTGGTAGCGGCCGAAGCCGTCCAGGATGGACGTGACCGCGTGCGCCACCGTCGGGTCGTTCCCGCCGATCGCCGCGACGCGCTGCAGGTCCGAGTCGGCCTGTGTCCTGCCCTTCGCGTACACGTCCAGCGCGTGCTCGCGGTTGCCCGACAGGCCGGGATCGCCGCCGACCAGCAGCACGT
>DASZXM010000539.1:0-13159 GCA_035546415.1 Pseudonocardiaceae bacterium | reverse complement strand
GGCCGTCCGGCTGGTGCTGCTGCACTACATCGGCGAGGGCGACCTGGCCCGCACCCGCTATCGGCTCACCCGCAGCGTGCCGGCCCTGCGCGACCGGGAGATCGCCAGCACGCACCAGTACCAGAAGGCGTTCCACGCGTTCATCCACCGCTGGCTGGGCGGCGGCCCCGAGACGGCACTGAAGGCCGAACTCATGGCCGCCGCCGTCGTCACGGCGCACAACCACGTGCTGCGGCAGTGGCTGCGCGGCATGACATCCGAGCCGGAGGCCGACTTCGACGCGGCCATGGCCCGCACGCTGGACCTGTTCACCGAACGGGACGCGCCCGCCGAGCGGACATCGGTGGTCGTGCTGCAGACGACCAAGAGCCTCGACTCGGTGCTGCCCCAGCTGCGGTCGCTGCTGGGCGACTCCGCCTGACGCCGTCCCCGCGGCCGCAGCGCGGCCCCGGTGCCGCCGTGACGGCTCGCCCGACGTCGCCCGCCCGCGCCGCACCCGGTCGGTCAGCCCGTCGCGCAGGTGTTGCCGTTCAACGTGAACGACGCCGGCGCGCCGGCGGAACCGGTGTAGGACGCCTGGAACCCGATCGTCGTCGAGCCGCCCGGCGCGAGGGATCCGTTGTAGGACATGTTCTTCGCGGTCACCTGGCCGCTGGTCGGCGAGTACGTGGCGTTCCAGCCGGACGTGATCGTCTGGCCGGCCGGCAGGCCGAACACCAGCGACCAGCCGTTGACCGGCATGCTGCCGGTGTTGGTGATCGTGATGTTGGACGTGAGCCCGGTGTTCCACGAGTTGATCGTGTCGGCCACTCGGCACGACCCGGACGGTGGCGGGTTGCCCGTCGTGGTCGTTGTCGTCGTCGTCGTAGTCGTGGTGGTCGGCGGCGGTTGGCTGCCGTTGAGGCCGAAGAACTGGATCGCGTACGCCGCCATGCCCGACAGCGGCAGGCTGTGGCCGACGCCGGCGATGCTGTACGCCTCGACGTCGACGTTGCCGCCGCTACCGTAGCGGGTGCGGGTCCAGCCGGACTGCGGCGTGTCCGTGGACGTCGGCGTCTGGCTGACGCCCCACACGTTCGTCCACTGCTTGATCTCCTCGCCGAAGTTGTTGTAGTTCAACGTGGTGTCCGCCGTGCCGTGCCACAGTTGGACGCGTGGCCGGGCACCCGTGTATCCGGGGTCGGCGGCGCGCACCAGGTCGCCCCACTGCTGCGGTGTCTTGCTGATCTGGCCGTTGGCGCACTGTGAGTTCCACATGGTGCCGTCGGTGGTGGCGAAACAGCCGAACGGCACGCCCATGAACGCGGCGCCCGCCTTGAACACGTCCGGGTAGTCGCCGAGCAGGACGTCGGTCATCATCCCGCCGGACGAGGCACCGGTGACGTACACCCGGCCGGCGTCGCCGTTGTCGTGTTGCTCCACGTACGTGACCATGGACATGATGCCGGCGGGATCGCTGCTTCCGTTGTGCGTCAACGCCTGTGGCGTGGACACGTCGAAGCAGTTGCCGCTGCGGGTAGCCGACGGGTAGATCACCACGAAGCCGTACTGGTCGGCCAGGGACGCGAACTGGGTGCCCGAGTAGAACGCGGGCCCGGAGCCGGTGCAGTAGTGCACGGCGACCAGGATCGGTGGGTGCGCCGGCACGGTGTTCGGCACGTACAGGTACATGCCGAGGTTGGTCGGGTTGTAGCCGAAGTCGGTGATCTGGACCAGGGACGCGGCGGCCGCTGTGGGCGCCGACAGCACGACGGCGATCGCCGCCGCGAGCAGCGCCACCACCCCGGCGAGCGCCTTGACCGCTGTTCGCATGGTGCACCTCCGAGCGAAACTTTCCGAAACTTGTCCGGACGGTGGCGCAGCAGGGGCCGACCGGCAAGCGAACGTGCCGGTCGACCCCGGCGAGCACGGTGGATCGGACTATCGATCGGAAAGTTTCACGGGGGGGAGACCCGGCGTTCCGTCGCCGGCTGATCACCCGGGTGTCCACTCAGCGGGACACCTTTGTTCGACGACATACGGAGCATACGGTCGGGTTCAGGACGGCAGGAAGCGAGATCGCGATGACCACCCTTCACCTCGCCGTGGCACTGGACGGCGCCGGCTGGCATCCGGCCGCGTGGCGCGAACCCGACGCCCGGCCGCGTGACCTGTTCACCGCGGGCTACTGGGTCGACCTGGTGCGGGAGGCCGAGCGTGGGCTGCTGGACTTCGTGACGATCGACGACGCGCTCCGGTTGCAGTCCGACGACCCACGAGTCCCCGACGAGCGCACCGACCGGGTACGCGGCCGGTTGGACGCCGTCCTCGTCGCGGCCCGGGTGGCGCCCACGACCCGGCACATCGGCCTGGTCCCGACCGCGATCGTGACGCACACCGAGCCGTTCCACCTGTCCAAGGCGATCGCGACACTGGACTACGTCAGCCAGGGCAGGGCCGGTGTCCAGGTGCGGGTGTCCGGGCTGCCGCACGAGGCGCGGCACTTCGGGCGGCGGACCTTCCCGGACGACCTGTTCGCCGAGGCCGCCGACTACGTCGAGGTGCTGCGCAGGCTGTGGGACAGCTGGGAGGACGACGCCGAGATCCGGGACGCCGCGACCGGCCGGTTCGTGGACCGGGACAAGCTGCACTACATCGACTTCACCGGCCGCTGGTTCTCGGTGAAGGGACCGTCGATCACCCCCCGGCCGCCGCAGGGCCAGCCGATCGTCGCCGCGCTCGGGCATCGCGACGAGCCGTACCGGCTGATCGCGGGTTCGACGGACATCGGGTTCGTCACGCCACGGGACCGGGCGCACGCCGAGACGATCGTCGGACGGACGGGCGACGCGCGGATCTTCGCCGACCTCGTCGTGTTCCTCGGCGCCGACGCCGCCGAGCGCCGCGAGCGGCTGGACGGTGTCGCCACGCTCACCAGCGACGCGACCGTGTTCGCCGGCACCGCGATCGAACTGGCCGACCTCATGCTGGACTGGCAGCCGGCCGGGCTGGCCGGTTTCCGGTTGCGGCCGGCCACGATCCCATACGACCTGGAGCGCATCACGCGGGACCTGGTGCCCGAGCTCCAGCGGCGCGGCGTGTTTCGCACCGGGTACGAGGCGGCCACGCTGCGCGGGCTGCTGGGCCTGCCACGGCCGGCCAACCGCTACGCGACCGTGCAAGGACGGTGACGATGACCAAGCAGGTCCACCTCGCGGCGCACTTCCCCGGCGTCAACAACACGACCGTGTGGAGCGACCCGGCGGCCGGCAGCCACATCGAGTTCAGCTCGTTCGAACACTTCGCCCGGACGGCCGAGCGCGGGAAGATGGACTTCCTGTTCCTGGCCGAGGGCCTGCGGCTGCGCGAGCAGAACGGCCTGATCTACGACCTGGACGTGGTGGGCAGGCCGGACACGTTCACCGTGCTGGCCGCACTGGCGGCCGTCACCGACCGGATCGGCCTGACCGGCACGATCAACTCGACGTTCAACGAGCCGTACGAGGTGGCCCGCCAGTTCGCCACCCTGGACCACCTGTCCGGTGGCCGCGCGGCGTGGAACGTGGTCACGTCGTGGGACCCGTTCACCGGGGAGAACTTCCGGCGCGGCGGGTTCCTGCCGCAGGACCAGCGCTACGAGCGGGCGCGGACGTTCCTGGAGACGGCCGGGGAGCTGTTCGACTCGTGGCGCGGCGACGAGATCGTGGCCGACAAGGACACCGGTGTGTTCCTCGCCGACCCGCGACCGGGCAGGTTCGCCCACCACGACGCGCACTTCGACATCGAGGGCCAGTTCACGGTGCCGCGCAGCCCGCAGGGCCGACCGGTGATCTTCCAGGCCGGTGACTCGGACGAGGGCCGGGAATTCGCCGCGTCCAGCGCGGACGCGATCTTCACCCGGCACGCCACACTCGAGGCGGGACAGGCGTTCTACGCCGACGTCAAGGGCAGGCTGGCACGCCACGGCCGGACACCGGCCGACCTGCTGATCCTGCCGGCGGCGACGTTCGTGCTCGGCGACAGCGACGCCGAGGCCCACGAGCTGGCGCACGAGGTGCGGTTGCAGCAGGTGAGCGGACAGACGGCGATCCGCTTCTTGGAGCAGGTGTGGAACAGGGACCTGTCCGAGTACGACCCGGACGGGCCGCTGCCGGACGTCGACCCGGTGGCCGGCGAACACACGGTGGCGCAGGGCAGGGCGGCCGTGCGGCAGTACCGCGACCCGCTGGCCACCGCCCGCGAGTGGCGGGAGCGGGCGGCGGCGAAGAAGCTGTCCATCCGTGAGCTGATGATCGAGGTCACCGGCCGGCAGTCGTTCATCGGCAGCCCGGCCACGGTCGCCGCGTCGATCGACGAACTGGTGCAGGCGGACGCCAGCGACGGCTTCATCCTGGTACCGCACATCACGCCCGCCGGCCTGGACCCGTTCGTCGACACGGTGATCCCGCTGCTGCAGGAGCGGGGCGTGTACCGGGCGGAGTACGAGGGAACGACGCTGCGCGAGCACCTGGGCCTGACTAGGCTCGGCGGTCGTGACTGACGATCTGGCACCGACCGGCGTCCTGCGGGTGGCGATCAACCTGGGCAACCCGGTCCTCGCACAGGGCACACCCGCCGACCCGTCCGGCGTCACGGTGGACATCGCCCGGGAGATCGGCCGCCGCCTGGACGTGCCGGTGGAGCTGCTGTGCTACGACGCGGCCCGCAAGTCGTACGAGGCGATGGCCACCGGCCGGGCGGACCTGTGCTTCCTGGCCATCGAGCCGGCGCGGGAGGAGTCGGTCGCGTTCACGGCGCCGTACGTGGTGGTCGAGGGCGTGTTCGCGGTGCCGGTCGGGTCGGCCATCGCCACGCTCGCCGACGTGGACACCGACGGCGTGCGGATCGGCGTGAAGCGCGGGTCGGCGTACGACCTGTTCCTGACCCGGACCGTGCGGCACGCGGAAGTGGTGCGCGGCGAGGACGGTGTGGACGCGTTCCTGGCACAGGGACTGGAGGTGGCGGCCGGCATCCGGCAGCCGATGACGGCGTTCGTCCAGGCACACCCGGACGTGCGGCTGCTGGACGGCCGGTTCATGGAGATCCGCCAGGCGGTGGGGACGACGAAGGACAAGCGCCCGGAGACGCTGGAGTTCCTGCGGAACGTGGTGGCGGAACTGAAGGCGAACGGTTTCGTCGCCGAGTCGCTGCGGCGTTCCGGCCAGTCGGCGAGTCTGCTGGCGCAGACGTAGCACTCAGACGTAATCGAGGACCGCGTCCAGGGATGGTGGGACGTGGTCGAGGTCCAGGGTTTCCACCATCAGTCGGGCGTAGACGTGTTTGCGGTGGGACCTGCTGCCCATGAAGCGGCGGACGCGGTCCTGGTCGTCACGGTCGCGTTGGGCGGGTTGCTGGCGGAGGGAGCGCAGGGAGCCGAGTTCGCCCTGGCTGTCGATGATCTCCTCGACCGTCGGAATGCCCAGCGCGCGGATCAGTTCGTCCTCCAGGTCCCGGTCGCACACGAAAAAGCCCAGAGCCTCCATTGTGGACCTCGTCAGCCCGGTGCCCAGGCCGGCACGCTCCAACCGGGAACAGAAGAACTCGATCGCACCCGCGTCGCACAGGCCGGCCAGCCGCACGTCCGTGCCGCGGTAGCGGGCCAGGTAGTGGCCGATGTTCGTGGCACCGCCCATCGGCACGACCGACACGTCGTCGAGGACCCGGCCGCGGCGGGCGGCCAGCGTCTCCAGGGCGATCCGGTCGCTCTCCCCCTCGACGAGCACCACCGCACGCAGGTCCACCGGCCCAACGTAACAGGCACACAGCCGCCGCGGGGTGGACGCCGGTTCTCCGCTACGGTCCTGCCATGCGACCGACGGCCGACCCCGAGTCCGGCTTACCGAGACGACGCCGGACCGGCCTGCGCACCGGCATCGTCCTGCTGGTCGTGGGCATCGCCCTGGGAGCCGTCGGCGATGTCCGGTTCCGCAGCGACTACGCCGCCTTGGTGGTGCCCTCCCGCGCGATGAGCACCACCCTGAACCCCGGCGACGTGCTGCTGGTGCGGTCTCCCACGGCCGGCGCGCCGCATCGCGGCGACATCGTGGTGGTCGCGCCCTCCGCGTGGAGCCTGAACGTGCCACTGGGCACCCCGATCATCAAGCGGGTCATCGGCGTCGCGGGTGACACCGTGATGTGCTGCGACGACCGCGGGCGGATCACCGTGAACGGCAAGCCGGTGACCGAGGACTACCTCCACCGCGATCCCGAACTGCCCGTCGCGGCCCCGACAGCGGTGCCGTTCGCCGCGCGGACGGTGCCGGCCGACTCGGTGTTCCTGGCCGGCGACAGCCGGGCCAACTCGTTCGACTCGCGGTTCGCCGGTCCGGTCGCGGTCTCCGACGTGCTGGGCATCGCGGTGACCGACTATCCGCTGTCCTGGCCGTACGTGTCGGTCCCGACGACGCACGCGTTCGTCGACGCCGGCCTGCCCGGCGCGCCGACCACGGACAACGGCTACCAGCTCGACCTGGTGCTGCTGCTCGTCGCCCTCGTGCTCGCCGCGGTGGGCGTGGTGTGGCTGACGGTGATCGGCGTGCGCGAGGTCTTCCGCTTCTGGCGACCGGTTCGGTGAGGCCGCCGGTTCGATAACTGTTTCGCTGTAGGCGGTCAACATTTCGGGCCGCCACGGCCGGCGGGCGCGTGCCACGATCGGTCGGCAGGCCCGCCCGTCGAAGGGACCGTCATGTCTCGTGCCGTCCTGCTCGTCGTCGCCCTGGTCGCCGCGACCCTCGCCGCCCTCGCCCAGCCGGCGGCGGCCGCGACGAACCAGTTCAAGGGTGTCAACTGGGCCGACCCGAGGGACAACTACGCCGACGACCCCGTCGTGCCCAGCGGCCTGTCCACATCGGACAGCTACGCCACGACGTATTCGAAGGCGTCCGCGATCATCAGCGGCTTCCAGGCCAACCTCGGCGCCAACACCGTGCGGATGCCCATCAACCCGTACACCGTGAACGGGTCGTTCTGGGCGTCCTACACCGGCGCGATCGACGCCGCGACCGCCAAGGGCTTCACCGTGATCCTCAGCTACTGGGAGGGTGTGGCGCACAAGGACGGGCTGGTCGACGACCTCAACGCGTTCTGGACGATGTGGCAGACCGTGACGGCGAAATACGCCGGGAACAGCCACGTGTCCTTCGAGCCGATGAACGAACCGTTCGGTTACCGCCTCGCCGACTGGTCCGACCTGGTCGCCCAGTGGATCGGCAGGTACCCGTCGGTGCCGAAGAACCGGATCTTCGTCAGCGGCACCGGGTACAACGACAACGTCACCGGCGTGTGCGCGGACAGCCGGTTCGCCGGCACGTACCTGTCGCTGCACCACTACGGCTTCTGGAACACGACACAGTCGAGCTACGCGTGGTGGGTGAACGACCTGAAGAACCGCATCGGATCGTGCGCGTCCCGGACCGTGGTCGACGAGTGGGGTGCACCAATGACGACCGGTCTGAACTACGACGGTCCCATCAACGGCAACTACTTCGTCGCGTACGTCGAGGCCGACACGGACACGTTCCGCGCGCTGGGCATGGGATCGGTGTACTGGCCGGGTCTGCGCACCGGGGACACGTACTCGATGGAGACGCTGAACGGCAGCACCCTCACCGACAACAACGCCAGCGGCGTCAACCGGTTGCGGTGGTCGTGGGGGCCGTCGTCGGCGGCCGTGGTGCGAGGGGTCGGGTCCGGCCGGTGCCTGGACGTGCCCGGGTTCGCCACGGCCAACGGCACACAACTGGACATCTGGGACTGCGACGGCGGCTCGAACCAGTCGTGGACGCTGACCCCGTCGAAGTGGCTGACCGTGTACGGCGACAAGTGCCTGGACGTGACCGGGGCCAGCACGGCACCGGGTACCAAGGTGGAGTTGTACGACTGCGCGGGCGGCACGAACCAGCAGTGGAACGTGAACGCCAACGGGACGATCACCAGTGTCCAGTCAGGCCTGTGCCTGGACGTCACCGGAGCGGGCACGGCCAACGGCAGCAAGGTGGAGATGTGGACCTGCGACGGCGGGTCCAACCAGCAGTGGACCCACTCATAGCCACCCCGACCGCAATTGACCCGTTCGGAGTAACACGGTGATTGCCTGGTCCGGCGACACGCACCGTGAACCCGGACGCGGCACGTTCGGTGGTTGGCGCCCGGACGGTCACCTCCTACGGTGGCAGATGCCCGATTTGTCGCTGAGAGGACCGTGATGACCACCGCTCCGGACCTGCCGGACATCCTGTCGCCCGAATTCGCCGCCGACCCCTACTCCGCCTACGCGACGTTACGGGACGACGCACCGCTCTACTGGCACGAACCGACCGGCAGCTACCTGATCTCCCGGTACGCCGACGTCGAAGCGGCGTTCAAGAACCCGTCGTTCACCACGGACAACTACGGCTGGCAGCTGGAACCGGTGCACGGGCGGACGATCCTGCAGATGAGCGGCCGCGAGCACTCCGTCCGCAGAGCGCTTGTCGCGCCGGCGTTCCGCGGTGCCACGCTGCAACAGCGGTTCCGGCCGGTCATCGAACGCAACGCGGCCGACCTGATCGACACGTTCCGCGCGACGGGCAAGGCGGACCTGGTGGCCGACTTCGCGCGCCGCTTCCCGATCAACGTGATCGTCGACATGCTCGGCCTGGACAAGGCGGACCACGCACGCTTCCAACGCTGGTACACGTCGATCATCGCGTTCCTCGGCAACCTCAGCCAGGACCCCGACGTGACGGCGGCGGGCCTGCGCACGCACGACGAGTTCGCCGAGTACATGATCCCGATCATCCACCAGCGCCGCACGTCCCCCGGCGACGACCTGCTGTCCACACTGTGCGCCGCCGAAGTCGACGGCACCACCATGAGCGACGAGGACATCAAGGCGTTCTGCAGCCTGCTGCTCGCCGCGGGCGGCGAGACGACCGACAAGGCCATCGCGAGCGTGTTCGCGAACCTCCTGCGTCACCCGGACCAACTCGCGGCGGTGCGCGCCGACCGCAGCCTGATCCCACGCGCGTTCGCCGAGACGTTGCGCTACACGCCACCGGTGCACATGATCATGCGCCAGCCGGCCGAGGACGTCACGGTCAGCGGCGGCACGATCCCGGCGGGCAGCACGGTCACGTGCCTGATCGGCTCGGCCAACCGCGACCCGGCCCGCTACGGCAACCCGGACTCGTTCGACATCTTCCGCGACGACCTGAAGGTGACGACGGCGTTCACGGCGGCAGCGGACCACCTGGCATTCGCACTGGGCCGCCACTTCTGCGTCGGCGCGCTCCTGGCGGAGGCGGAAGTGATCACCGGCACGAACCAGCTGTTGGACGCGATGCCCGACGTCCGCCTCGCCACGGGCTTCATCCCGACCGAACACGGCGTCTTCACCAGGGGACCGGCAAGCCTACCGGTCGAGTTCACGGCCTGACCGACAACGCTGCCGGCCCGCATGCCCGGGCCGGCAGCGGCTCATGTCGGCGTGAACCGGACCGGGAGGCCGTGCAGGCCGCGCATCCAGACCGATTCGCGCCAGCGCAGGTCCCCGGCCGGCACCGCCAGTTCCAGGTCCGGCAGTCGGTCCAGCAGCACCTCGATCGCCGTCTGCGCGATCACCTGCGCCAGTTCCGGCGCCGGGTACGGGCAGCCGTGCTCACCGTGGCCGAACGACACGTGCGCCCGGTTCCCCGACTCGCCCGGGTCTCCCGCCGGATGCACCTGCGGATCCGTGTTCGCCGCCGCGAGCCCCAGCACCAGCATGTCGCCCGCCTGGATGTGTTTTCCGGCCAGGTTGGTGTTGCGCACCGCGAAGCGGCCGATGAAGTTCTGCGTCGGCGTGTCCTGCCACAACACCTGCGCGAGCGCCTGGCCGACGCTGCGCCGACCACCGGACAGGCTCACCGCGAACCGCGTGTCCGTCAGCATCAGCCGCAGCGTGTTGCCGATCCAGTTGGCCGTCGGCTGCTGCGCCGCCGCGAGTACCACGAGCATGTCCTGGATCAGCTCGTCGTCGGTCAACTGCGCGGGATGCGCGATCAGGCGGGACGGGATGTCCGCGCCGGGCCGGGCGCGTTTCACCGTCAGCAGCGCCGCCATCCGGCCGGCCACCCGCTGGTGCGCCGCCACCGCGCCGTCGCCGCCGTCCAGGGAGATCGTCAGGTCCGCGGTCAGTTCGTGGGCGTCCGCGCTGGCCAGGCCGAGCAGTTTCGCGACGACCAGCGCCGGCGTGCGGTGTGCGAAGTCCGTCATCAGGTCCGCCGTGCCCAGTGACGAGAACCCGTCCACCAGGTCGTCCGCGGTCTGTTCCACCAGGGCGCGCAGTTCGAGCCGGTCGATGCCGTCCAGTGCGTCGCTCACCGCACCGGCACGCCGCTGGTGTTCGGCGTCCTCGGTGAACATCAACGACGGCTGGTAGCCCACGAACGGCAGCAGCGACCAGTTCTCCGGTGTGCCGGCCCAGCCGTTCCAGCGCTGTGTGTTGCGCGCGAACAGCTGCGAATTGCCGCACACGTAGTAGATCTCCCGGTAGCCCACGACCAGCCAGGCCGGCACGTCGCCGTCGAGCAGGATCGGCGCGACCGGGCCGTGCAGGCGGCGCAGGTCCCGGTACAGCTGCGCCGGGTCCTGGGAGAACTCCGGGCCGTACAGGCGGACCGGCCGTTCCCCGTCGCCGTTCAGCGTCCCGGTGAAGGACTTCGACGTCTCGGTCATGACACGGCCTCTCGGGTGGAGTGCAGTGTGAACAGGTGCTCCACCAACGCGATCAGCACGTCCTTGCAGGACTGCCGGTCGCGCGCGTCGCAGTCGATCAGGGGGATGTGGTCGCCCAGTCGCAGCGCGCCGCGCACCGCGTCCAGCGAGTGGTGGGTCCTGCCGAACCGGTTGCGCGCCACGATGAACGGCGTGCCGCTCGCCTCCAGCCGGTCGATGGCGTAGAACGAGTCGTCCAGCCGGCGCGCGTCGACCAGGACGACCGCACCCAGGCTGCCCAGGAACAGCCGGTCCCACAGGAACCAGAACCGTTCCTGGCCGGGCGCGCCGAACAGGTACAGCACCCGTTCCGGCGACAGGCTGATCCGGCCGAAGTCGAACGCCACCGTGGTGCTCGTCTTCCCGGTGCCGATCCGGGGGTTGTCCACGCCCTCGCCCGCGCGGGTCATGGTTTCCTCTGTGGACAGTGGCCGGATCTCGCTGACGGCCTGCACCAGGGTGGTCTTGCCCACCCCGAAGCCGCCGATGATCACGATCTTGAGGCCTTCGCTGGCGGTGCTGGCCAGGCGCGGCCGTTCGAACAGGTCAGATGGTGTGGAGTCCACGAAGCACGTCCTGCAGGAGGTCGAGGGAAGGCAGCTGCGTCGAGCTGGCCGGGCTGGACATCGGGTGGCGGCCGGAGACCTTGCCCGAGTCCAGCAGGTCGCCGACGAGGATCTTCGTCACGCTGACCGGAAGTCTCAGGTACGCGGCGATCTCCACCACCGCGACGGGCTGTGCACACAGTTCGAGGATCTTCCGGTACTCCGACTGCATGCCTGGCTCGGGCTCGGACTCGGTCACGATGAGCGTGACGACGTCCAGCGGGTCGTCCTCCAGGGGGCTGCGACCACGAGTCACCGCGTACAGCCGGTCCGGCGTCTCGTGTTCCAGTGGCCCCCGGGTCATCCCGCCTGCCCCACCCGTTCACGTGGTTCGGCCACGAAGTTCTCGCCGAGCTGCTCGACGAGTTCGTGCATGTTGTGGCCGATGATGCCGGCGTCGGACTCGGCCGCGGCCAGCACCGTCAGATGGGCGCCCTCACCGGCCTCGATGATCAGCAGCAGGCCGCCGTCGAACTCGCTCATCGCGTGCCGCACCTGGCCGCTGCCGCTGCCGAACTCGACCGACGCCGCACCGGACAGGCTGGCGATGCCGGACGCGATGGCCGCCAGCTGGTCGGCCTGATCGATGTTCAGCCCGGACGTCCAGCACAGTTTCAGGCCGTCCCGGGACAACACGACGGCGTGCTTGGCGCCCGGTGTGCGCTCGACGAGCTGTTCGAGCAG
Organism: Pseudonocardiaceae bacterium; assembly: GCA_035546415.1. Classification (GTDB taxonomy): domain Bacteria; phylum Actinomycetota; class Actinomycetes; order Mycobacteriales; family Pseudonocardiaceae; genus DATEPR01. The sequence continues at coordinate 1,118 of DASZXM010000539.1, read as the reverse complement.
CCACACGAGACTCTGGTTGGCGGTGGTCATGGGTTGTGCCGGGACGGGTTGCCGCCCCTGACTCCTCTCTCGGTCGTCACTACTGCTGTGCCGGTTCGCCGTCGGCTTCGGCTTCGTTCTTGGTGTCGCCGTCAGCGGCCTCGGTGATGTCGTTCTTGGCGCGCTGGAACGCACCGAACGCGGCACCGGGGTCGGTGCGCGGCTTCGACGGCGGCGCCGAGCGCGCCCGTTCGGCGACCTGCGCGAGCGTCCGCCCGGGTTCGCGGCGGGCCAGTTCGAAGGGTTGGTCGTCGGTGTCCTCCGGTTCCTCGGCCTCGACCAGCACGCTGCTGCCGTTGCCATTGGACGAGCCCGCGGCGACCAGTTCGCCCCGCCGTGCCGGGAACACCGGAGCGGGCCGGGCCGCCTCGGTGACCAGCTGCCGGGGAATCATCACGACCACACCGATGCCGCCGCGCGCCGACGGCCGGTACGACACGCGCAGGTCGTACTTGCGCGCCAACTGGCCGACGACGGCCAGCCCGAGCCGGGTCCCGCTCAACCCGGACAGGTCGCCCGCCGGTGCGGAGATCGCCGCCTCCGCCCTGGCCAGCGCGCGCGGCCGCATGCCGACGCCGCTGTCCTCGATGGCCACGACCACCCCGGTGTGCGCCTCTTCGACGTAGACGTGGACCTGCTCGGTCGGCGGGGAGAACTGGGCCGCGTTGTCGATCAGCTCGGCGAGCAGATGGATGACGCCTTCGGCCGCGTAGCCGACGATCGCGACCTCGACCGGCGCGTGCAGCTGCACCCGCCGGTAGTCGCTGATCCGGCTGATCGCGCCGCGCAGGATGCTCTCCATCGGGATCGGCTTCGCCCACCGGCGGCCCGAACGCGCCCCGGTGAGCACGGCGATGCTGTCCGCGAGCCTGCCCAACTGCGCGTTGTGGTGGTCGACCTCCAGCAGGCGGGAGAGGGTCGCCGGGTCGGCCGTGTCCTCCATGTCCCGCAGTTCAGCGGCCATGCTGGTGGTCTGCGCCTGCATGCGGCTCGCGGCGTTGGCGCAGGCGGCCATCGCGGCGGCCTTCGTGCGTTCGACGCGGCCCATGTGCTCGGCCAGGAACGCCACCACGGCCTTG
>DASZXM010000538.1:0-5609 GCA_035546415.1 Pseudonocardiaceae bacterium | reverse complement strand
AGGTAGCCGGCCGTCCGCAGCCGACCGACCAACAGCACCGCGTCATCGAGGGACAGCGGGGCCGGGGCGAACACGATGTCGTCCACCAGTTCCGTCTGCACGCCACCAGCACCCACCGACACCACCGGACCGAACGACTCGTCGTGGAACGCGGACGCCAGGAACTCGTGCCCACCGGACTCGGCCATCCGCTGCACGTAGACCCCTTCCACGGTCACGTCACCGTCACCGGCGCCGGCAGCGGCAGCGGCAGCGGTCACCAACTCCTCGAACCGCGCGCCGACGTCGTCGACGACCTTCAACCGGACCAGGCCGGCGGCCGCCCGGTGGGTGACCTGCGGCGACACCACCTTCATGGCCACCGGACCGCCGAGCGACGCGGCGATCCGCACCGCATCGGCCGCGGACGACGCCAGACGGCCGGGCATTGTCGGGACGCCTGCCGCGCGGAGGATGTCGTGCACCGCGTGCTCGCCGAGCACCTGGCCGGGCACCACGTCCGGCACCGGCACTGCCGGCACGTCGACCGCACAGCCGCCGGACAGGACCGGCTGGTCCAGCTGCCGCGCGGCGATCACCGTGCTCAACGTGGCCACGGCCGCCGGCTGGTTGTCGAACACGCGCACGCCGTGCCGCCGGAACACCTCCCGCGCCGGTTCGGGTGCCGCCGGCCAGTAGATCGCCAGTTGTTTCGCGCTGGTCCGGTGGAACTCCGACATCGCCCGCGCCGCCTCGGGTGCGCCGACCGACATCGCGCCACCCTGCAACAGCAGGCCGTCGATCTCGGTGGTGTCCTCCAACTGCCGCAGCACGTCCGGGAACCGCTCCCGGTAGGCGACCTGGTTGAACGCCTCGGGCGTCAGGTCGACCGGGTTGCGCAGCGACGCGATCTCGGGCACCAGCGGCCGCAGCGCGTCCCGCAGTCCCGGGCTGAACGGTGGCACGTCCAGGCCGGCCTCGCCGGCCAGGTCGGTGGCGAGCACGCCGGAACCGCCGCCGTAGCTCATGATCGCCACCCGCCGCCCGGCCAGCCGTGGCTTGGCGTTACCGGCCACCAGCGCCGTGCTGACCTCGATCAGCTCCTCCAGCGAGTACACCTGGATCGCGCCGACACCGCGCAGGATCGAGTCCCACACCCGCGCCTGACCGGCCAGGGCACCCGTGTGGGCGGCCACGGCGCGGGCGCTGGCCGCCGACCGGCCGCCCTTGAGCACGAGGACGTCCTTGCCGTTGGCCCTGGCCTTGAGGAACGCCGCGACCAGCCGCCTGCCGGCCGTGACACCCTCCAGGTAGGTGCAGATGACGTGGGTCTCCGGGTCGTCGGCGAACAGTTCCAGCAGTTCGACCGCGCTGATGTCGGCCTCGTTGCCGGTGCTGGCCATGAACCGGAACCCGTGGCCGAGTTCCTGGGCGCCCGCGTGTGCGAACGCGCCGAGCCCGCCGCTCTGCGTGACCATCGAGATGTGCCCGGGCAGCAGTTCGTCGGCCGTGTTCAGCCAGGACGCGAACGTGCCGCAGAACCCGATCGTGGTGTTGACCAGGCCGAGGCAGTTCGGGCCGAGCACCCGCACGCCACCGAGCCGGGCGGTCTCGGTGAGTGCGCGCTGGCGCGCGGCGCCCTCGGCACCGCCCTCGGCGAAGCCGCCCGCCCACACGATCGCCGCACCGATCCCGTGCTCGCCCAGGTCGGCCACGACCGACTCGACCGAGCGCGCGCCGACCGCGACCAGCGCGACGTCCGGGGTGTGCGGCAGGTCGGCCAGCCCGGTCACACCCGGGTACCCGTGCACCGTGTTGCCGGACGGGTGTACGGGTGTGACGGTGCCGGCGAAGCCGAACTTGCGCAGGTACCGGATGGCCTGGCCACCGCGGTTGCCGGGCGACTCGCTGGCGCCGACGATCGCGATGTGCTGGGGGTTGAGCAGGCCGGCGAGCGACCCCGTCACTTCAGTGTCCACACGGGACGCCGCTTCTCCCGGAACGCCCGTGGTCCCTCGGCGCCGTCGTCGGTCTCGGCGATCTCCTTGTCCAGGTGCTTGGCGTAGTCGGTGAGCGACTGCGGCACGGCGGCGGCCAGCCGGTACAGCCGGACGGCGGCCTGCACGGCCAGCGGCGAGCCCTGGCACACCATGTCCGCCAACTGTTCGGCGGTCTCCATCAGCCTGCCCTCCGGCACGACCTTGTTCACGATGCCCTGCTGCAGGCACTCCTGCGCGGTCAGCCGGCCGTTGCACAGCGTCAGGTAGGCGGCCGTGGCGCGCGGCAGCTCCAGGTACTTGCGGTGCGGCGAGCCGAGGCGGCCGACGTTGGTGTGCTGGTCGCCGATCCACGCGTCCTCGGCCATCACCCGCAACTGGCACTGGAGCGCCAGCGTCAGGCCGACGCCGACGGCGAAGCCCTGGAGTGCGACGATCAGCGGCTTCTCCAGGCCGACGTCCTCGGGCTGGCCACCGCCGCCCCAGTGGAAGATCGGGCTGTTCGGGTCCTCGTGCGGCGTGCGCAAACCCTTGTCCTGGTACTCGGCGAGGAACTTCACGTCCCGGCCCGCGCAGAACGCCTTGCCCTTGCCGGCCACGATCCCGACGTAGATGTTCGGGTCGAGCTGGATGTCCCGCCAGCACTGCCGCAGCTCCACATACGTGTAGGAGTGCAGGGCGTTGCGCACCTCGGGGCGGTTGATCGTCACGTACGCGACGTGGGCGCGCTTGGAGTATTCGACGAACTCCAGGTCCTTCGGTGCTGACGACGGGTCGTAGGGCGACTCATAGGTGGGCATGTCCGTCCTTCCTGGCGTGGCCGAGCAGGGTGCGTTGGCGGGTGGTGGGCCGGTCGACGACGGTGATTCCCGATGCGGGGACACCGGCGACGGTGACCGTGACGGGCCGGATGTCGGTCAGGTACTCGACCCGGTCGGCCGCGGTGACGCGGAACGGCCGGTCGTGGCCGGGGTAGATGACGTCGGCGAGGTCGACGACACGGTGGTTGGCCGCGTCGGCCTGCTCGGCGTCCCAGAACACGTTGGGGCACACCCGGGCCAGCGCGTCCGGCGCGGACGCGACCGCGTCGCCGGACAGCACGGCCACGCCGTCCCCGGTGTCCACGGCCAGGCCGATCGAACCGGGCGTGTGGCCGGGCAGGTGCAGGACGCGCACACCGGGGGCGATCTCGTCGCCGTCGCCGACCCGGTCGGTGCGCGCCGGGTCCAGCAGCGCGGTGGACCAACTCGGGGTGGCGTGGTCACCGGGATCGGGGTGTGCGGCGTAGGCCAACTCGTCGGCGTGCACCAGGAGGCGCGCGTGCGTGAACATGTCGGTGTTCTGCGCGTGGTCCCAGTGCAGGTGGGACACGACGACCGTGTCCACGTCCTCGGGCCGCACACCGCGTCGCGCCAGTGCGGCGCCGAGCTTCATGCGGCGGCCGGCGTGCCCGGTGTCGTAGACGACCAGCCGGTCACCCGAGCGCACCAGGTACACCGCGCACGGCGCGAAGTTGCCCTCGTTGGAGGTCAGCGACATGCCGCGCAACACGACTTCCACCGTCGGCACAGGACTCCCTTTCACAGCAGCGCGAACAGGTCGGTGCGGTCCAGGATCACGTCGGACGGCTCGGCGAGCACGATCTGCCCGCTCTGCATGACGTAGGCGCGTTTCGCCACGCCCAGCACGTCCCGGACGTTCTGTTCGACGATCAGCACGGCCGTGCCGCGCTCGGTGCTGATCCGCACGATGTTGTCCAGCAGCCGCTGCGACAGCGCCGGTGACAGGCCCAGTGACGGCTCGTCCAGCAGCAGCACCTTCGGCTGCTTCAGCAGGGCGATGCCCAGCGCGAGCATCTGCCGTTGGCCACCGCTGAGCTGGCCGGCCGCCTGTCGGGTGCGTTCCTTCAGCACCGGGAACACGTCGTAGACGTCGGCGATGGCGGCGTCCCGGTCACCGGCCGTGCGGTAGCACATGTGCGCGCTCAGCGCGAGGTTCTCCTGCACGCACAGGTCCGGGAACGTGTTGCCCAGCTGCGGCACCAGGCACAGTCCACTGTCGACCCGCCGGGACGCCGGCAACCGGCTGACGTCGGCACCGTCGAACGTGATCCGCCCGCCGCGCAGCGGCAGCAGCCCGACGATCGTCTTGAGCAGCGTCGACTTGCCGCCGCCGTTGTGCCCGATCAGTGCCACCAGCTCACCGGGCGCCAGCGACACCGACACCTTCTCCACGACGGTGCGCCGGTCGTAGCCCGAGGACACCGATTCGACGGTCAGCAGGTCGGTCATTTCCCACCGCCCATGTAGATCTCCTGCAGCTCCTTGTTCGCGAAGATCTCCGCGGGCGGCCCCTCGGCCTTGAGCTGACCCTGGTCCAGGAACAGCACCCAGTCCGACACCTGCTCCACCAGCCGCAGGTTGTGCTCGACGATCAGCACCGTCTGCCCGTCGTCGACCAGGCCGCGCAGCAGCTGGGCGAACTGGACGAGGGCGTCGCCGTCCAGGCCGGACGCGGGCTCGTCGAGCAGCCAGACGTCCGCCCGCATCGCGATCGACCGGGAGATGATCAGCAGCTTCTGCTCGGCGTAGGACAGGGTCGCCGCGATGCGCTTCTCCTGGCCGGCCAGGCCGACGCGGTCCAGGATCTCCCTGGCCCGCTCGCGCAGGTCCCGCTCCTGTCTGCGGACCGCGCGCGGCCGCAGCACCAGTGCCATCGGGTGCTCGCCCAACTGGTGCTGGAAGGAGACCATCACGGTCTCCAGGACGGTCATCGACCCGAACAGCCGCAGGTCCTGGAACGTGCGGCTGATGCCCCTGCGCGCCACCTGGTTGGGTGCCAGGCCGCGGATCTCCCGGCCCTCGAACACGACCGAGCCGGTGTCGGCGCGCAGCGCGCCGGTGATCAGGTTGAAGATCGTGGTCTTGCCGGCACCGTTCGGACCGATCAGGCTGGTCGCCGCGCCGCGGCGCACGTCGAACGAGACGCCGCGCACCGCGTGGATGCCGCCGAACCGCTTGCTCAGGTCCGCGACCCGCATCAGTGCCGGCCGCTGCGGCGCGTCGACGGACGTGTCGGTCGTGGTGTCCCCCATCATCGCCGCTCCCCTACCCCGACCAGCGAGCCGAGTTTGCCCAGCGCACCCGCGACACCGCCGGGCGCGGCCATCACCATGATCACCAGCACCAGCCCGTAGGCCACCTGCTCCAGGTCGCCCAGCACCTGGGCGGGCAGGGACGCCAACGAGATCAGCGCGGGGATCCAGGTCAGCACGACGGCGCCGATCACGGCGCCCAGGATCGAACCGGCGCCACCGACGAACACCATCGCGAAGATCAGCGTGTTGACCTGGTTGCCGAACGCGTCCGGGCTGATGAACGAGATGAACGACGCGTACATGGCGCCCGCGATGCCGGCGAACGCGCCCGCGATGCTGAACACCCAGAGCTTGGCCACCGTCGGCCGTTTGCCCAGTGCCTCGGCGGCCGTCGGGTTGTCCCGGATCGCCTTGAGCGACCGCCCGAACGGCGAGCGCGTGAGGTAGGTCAGCGCGAGCACCACGACGGCCGCGATGATCAGGTAGACGACGGCGAACTGGGAGTCGTCGCCGATGATCCGGCCGAAGATCGCCGG
>DASZXM010000537.1:0-4360 GCA_035546415.1 Pseudonocardiaceae bacterium | reverse complement strand
GTGAGTTGGCTCGTCGCCGGCGGGCGGCCCTCGACGAGCCGTTCCACAGCCGCGACCAGCGGCGGCAGGTCGTGTATTACGGTGGCTTGCACGATGCTGTGGACCGTGTCGAAGTAGCGGTGCGCCAAGTGATCCCGCATGCCGGCGACGTCCGCCCACGGAATGTCGGGCTCGCTGGCGAACACGGCGGGTCGATCGCCTTCACCGCCTCGCCGATCTCGATCAGCCGGACTCGAACGGCGTCGTAGACCAGACCGTCATCCAGCCCGCCGCGCTTCATGTGCGCCGCGATCGCGTCGGCTGCGGCGAGGATGTCAGCGAGCCGCTGGTCGTCGTGTCTGCTCACAGGGCGATGGCCTCGGTCAACACGTCGTCGCGGATGCCGGGTTTGAGGGCGTTCGCCGGCACCACGTCGACATCGACGCCGAGCAGGTCGACCAGTTCGCGGCGCAAGCCGGCCAGCGACACGATGCCGACTTCGTCGTCCAGGTCGACGAGGAGGTCGACGTCGCTGTTCTCGGTGTCCTCGCCGCGCGCGACGCTGCCGAACACGCGAGGGTTGTGGATGCCACGCCGTGATGCGATGTCGACAATCGCCCGGCGGTGTCTGCGAAGGCGACGGCCCAGTCGCGTGTCGGGCAGTCCGAGCTGATGCCCTGGCGCGGGCACGAGTTCGACCGCGAGGTGGTACCCGGTCGCCTCGACCAGTTTGGTCAACGTCGCGAAGCTCGGCGCACGGCGGTTCGCTTCGTACGCACTGATCACCGGCTGAGCGACGCCGGCCCGCCGGGCCAGGTCCGCCTGCGAAAGTCTGGCCCGCTGCCGCGCTTCACGAATCACAGATCCCGTGTCGACTCCCACATGTTGATCCTATCACGGATTGTCTATGGGGACCGGGGCCGTATTGCGGTCACCGGTATCCCGCCGCCTGGAGGTCGAACAGTTCCGCGTAGCGGCCGCCCGCGGCCAGCAGTTCCTCGTGGCTGCCGAACTCCACCGCGTGACCCGACTCCACGAAGATGATCAGGTCGGCCATGCGGACCGTGGAGAACCGGTGCGACACCAGCACCGTGACCGCGCCGCTGCGCTTCGCCTCCCGGCTGGCCGTTTCCGCGTAGCGCTCGAACAGCGCGTGTTCCGACGGGGCGTCCAGGCTCGCCGTGGGTTCGTCCAGCACGATCAGCAGCGGGTCGTCGCGACGCATCGCCCTGCCCAGTGCCAGTTTCTGCCACTGGCCGCCGGACAGGCCGTGGCCGCCGGTGTAGACCGTGCCGACCATCGTGGCCAGGCCGTCCGGCAGCTGGTCGACCAGTTCCGCGGCGCCCGCCTTGTCCAGTGCCGCCATCGCCGCCGATTCGTCGGCCCGCCGCTCCACGTCGGCGACGCCGACCGACTCGACCGCCGGCATGTGGAAACGGGAGAAGTCCTGGAACGCCGCCGTGCAGCGGGCCCGCCACTCGGCCGGGTCCAGTTCGGCCAGCGGGGTACCGTCGACCAGGATCGCACCGCTGTCCGGTCGGTACATGCCCAGCAGCAGCTTGACCAGCGTCGTCTTGCCGGAGCCGTTCTCGCCGACCAACGCGATCGTCGCGCCGGCGGGCAGTGTCACGTCGAAATCCGACAGCACCGTGCGGTCCGTGCCCGGATAGCCGAACGTCACGTTCCGCAGTGCGATGCCCTGCCGCAGCCGGTCCGGCGCCGGTTTCGTCCCGGCCTTCGCCGCCTCCTCGGCCGCGTGGTCCTCCAGCCAGAACAGCCGGTCCGCCGTGGTCAGCACGTTCACCAGCGCACCGGACCGCTGTGCCGTCGCCGCCAGTTGGGTGCGGGACCTGCGGATCAGCGACACCGCCATCAAAACCGTGCCCAGCGACATGTGCCCGGTCGACGCGCTCACCACGATCAGCGCGATCGCGCCCATCAGGCCCACCGCGTACAGCAGCCACCCGCCACCCTGCACGAACAGCACCTGTGATGCCTCCCGCCTGCTGCGGCGGTTGACCTCCGCGGACAGCCGCCGGTGCTCGGCCGCCAAGTGCCCCGACAAGCCGTACGACCGGATCTCGCCGGCCGCCGTCGTGTCGCTTGCCAGGCCGAAGAGCATGCCGGCCAGGCGCTTCGTGTGCGACATGTCGTCTTCGACCTTCTTGGTGATGCGCTTGGCCAACCGGTCGGCGACCAGCGGTGGTACCGCGCACACCGGCAGGAACAGCAACCACGGCGACACCGACGCCAGCAGCGCGACCAGCGCCACGATCCGCACCGCACTGGACATGCTGCTGAGCAGCTGGCGGGGCGCCGCCGCGAGCTGCCGGCGGTTGGCGTTGAGCCGCTCCACCTCGGTCAGGTAGTCCGGCCGCTCCAGATGCGACATCCCGGACACGCCGCTGATCAGCTTGATCAGCTCGCCGGTCCGGTACAGCGCGATGCGGTCGGACAGCGCGATCGCGTCCGTCGCGGCGATCGCGCTCAGCACCCAGCCGACCGACATCAGGCCCGCGACGAGCACCACGCCCCACACGACGTGCGCCCCGGACCCCGCCAGCGCGCCGTCCACCAGCAGCCGGTAGCCCAGCGGGTAGCACGTGGCGGCGGCGCCGCCCAGCACCAGCATCGCCGTCATCAGCGCCATCCAGCCCGGTGCCGCCCGGAAGCCGTCCAGCAGCAGCACGCCGGCCAGCCTGCCCAGCCTGCGCCGCCGCGGGATGCCCGACTGCGCCGTCATTTCCTCGCTCCGAACCGGGCCGCCTGCAGGTGGTACATCTCCGCGTACGTGCCGCCGGCCGACACGAGTTCGTCGTGCGAGCCGCGTTCGGTGATCCGGCCGCCGTCCAGCACGCAGATCGTGTCGGCCCGCCGTACCGTGGCGAACCGGTGCGAGATGATCACCGTGGTCAGTTCCTTCGTGATGTCCAGGAAGCGGCTGTAGAACTGGGCTTCACCGCGCACGTCCAGCGCCGCCGTCGGCTCGTCCAGCACCAGCAGGCGCGCGCCGTGCCGGGTGGCGAACAGTGCCCTGGCCAGTGCCAGCCGCTGCCACTGCCCGCCGGACAGGTCGACGCCACCGGGCAGCTCCCGTGCCAGCACGGTGTCCCATCCGGACGGCAGCGTGTCGACGACGTCCAGGAAACCGGCCAGCCGCGCGGCCTCCTCGACGCCGGACCGGTCGTCGCGGTGCTCCAGCGAGCCGAACGCCACGTTGTCGTAGGCGCTGACCGGATAGTGCGCCGGTTCCTGCGGCATGATCGCGACGACCCGCTGCCACCGCGCCGGGTCGAAGTCGCGGACGTCCACGCCGTCCACGGTGATCCGGCCGGCCGTCGGGTCGCGCAGCCGGGACAGCAGGCTGACGAGCGTGGACTTGCCGGCGCCGTTGACGCCGACGATCGCCGTGGACGTGCCGGCGGCCAACTGGAGGTCGACACCGTCGAGCACGTCGGACGTGCCGGTGGGGTAACGGAAGTGGACGCCCTCCAGCCGCACCGCCTCCCGGGGCCGCCCGGCGACGTCCCGGGTGCCCGCCAGGTCGGTGCGGGCGCCCACCAACTCGGCTTCCAGACTGTCCACATCGGGCAGTCCGGCCAGTGTCCACGCCAGTGTGAGGTCGTCGGTGTTGACGCTGCCGGTGGTCATCGTGACCGACAGCATCGGCAGGAACACGGCCAGCGCGCCGACGCCGATCGCGTGCGTCTGCGCGTCGTGCGCGATCACCGTGAGCGCGACGACGTAGCCGCCGACCACGACGAGGAAGCACAGGAGCGCCCGCCGGTGCAGGTCCTTCAACCCGGCGGACGCGCCGCGCATCGCCTCGCGGTACTCGCCGCGGAACCGGTTGGCCACGAAGTCGGCCAACCCGAACACGCGGATCTCCTTGGCGTCCCTGGCTTTCGAGCCGACACCGATGAAGTACCACGCGCGGCGCATCACGGTCGTCTGGCCGCGCAGCTCGGTGGCCTGCCGGATGACCGCCTTCAGCACGACACGGCGCACCACCAGCCACATGACGAGCAGCAGCAGGCCCAGCCACCAGCTGTAGAAGGCGACGACGGCGCAGCCGATGATGCCGGAGATCCGCGACGACAGCACCCCCACCCACGTGACGGGCGCGTCGCCGGGGAAGTACCCGGTGAGGGTGCCTTCGGCGCGGGCCAGCCGGTCCAGCACGCCCGCGTCCTCCAGGTGCGCCACGCCGACCGGCTCGGACACCGCGGCCAGCAGGCGGCTCTGCAGGTCACCGGTGATTCGGGCGTTGGCGGCGGTGCCCAGGGCGTTGCCGATCGGGTCGAGGACGAGTGAGGCCGCGTACACGACGGCGGCGACCACGAGTGCCACGACCAGGTGCTCGCCGGAGGCCGAACCCATG
>DASZXM010000536.1:0-4891 GCA_035546415.1 Pseudonocardiaceae bacterium | reverse complement strand
GGTGCGGTCAGCGGTCGGGAACAGACACTGCACGAACGCGAACTGCTCGCCAGGGCGCAGAAAGCCGAGATCGCCCGGGTCGCGGCGCGGTTCGTGCGCGCGGGCGACCTGGTCCTACTGGACGCGGGCACGACCACCGGGGCGCTGGCCGCGCTGCTGGCCGACCGCACCGATCTCACCGTCGCCACCAACGGCCTGACCGCCCTCAACGCGTTGGCCGACGCCGAAGGGGTACGGCTGATCGCCCTGGGCGGCACCCTGCGCCATGTCAGCCAGGGCATGGTCGGACCGGTGGCCGAGGCGGCGCTGGCGGGGATCACCGCGGACGCCGCGTTCATCGGCGCCGACGGTGTCGTCGCCGGCCGTGGTGTGTGCGAGGCGACCGCCGAACAGGCGGCGCTCAAACGACTGATGATCACCCAGGCCGACGCCGTGTACGTGCTCGCCGACGCCAGCAAGCTCGGTCAGGCCGTCTCCCACTTCTGGACCCGCCTGGACCGTCCGTGGACCCTGATCACCGACGCCACGGCCACTCCGGACCAACTGGCGCCGTTCGACGCCGACCCGCAGGTGACGATCCTGCGGCCCTGATCGGCAGGCCGTCGGTCCGGAGTGTGTGACGCGTCAGGCCTGGGCGCGTTGCGGGGCGAGTGCGACCGCCTGCCGCAGTGCCTCCAGCATCGAGGCGTGGTCGGCGACGCCGGTGCCGGCGATGTCGAACGCGGTGCCGTGATCGACGCTGGTGCGCACCACCGGAAGGCCGACGGTGATGTTCACGCCGGTCTCCAGGCCCAGCACCTTCACCGGCGCGTGCCCCTGGTCGTGGTACATCGCGACCACGAGGTCGAAGTCGCCGCGCACGGCCCGGAAGAAGACGGTGTCGGCGGGCAGTGGGCCCTGCGCGTCCACACCGTCCGCGCGCAGCCGCTCCAGTGCCGGCACGACCTTCTGTTCCTCCTCACCGTGCCCGAACAACCCGTTCTCCCCGGCGTGCGGGTTGATCCCGCAGACCGCGATCCTCGGGTGCGCGGTGCCGGCCTTGACCAACGTGTCGTGTCCACGTCGGACGGTGCGCTCCACCAGGCCCGGTTCGATCCGGGCGACCGCGTCGACCAGGCCGATGTGCGTGGTCACGTGGATCACCCGCAGCTTGGGGGCGCTCAGCATCATGGACACCTCGGGGGTGCCGGTCAGCTCGGCCAGCAGTTCGGTGTGCCCGGGATAGTTGTGGCCCGCTGCGTGCAGCGCGGCCTTGTTCAGCGGCGCCGTGCAGATCGCGTCCACCGCACCGGCGGTGGCCAGTTCGACGGCCTTCGCGATGTAGGAGTACGCACCCTCGCCCGCGACCGGCGACAGTTGCCCGAACGGTAGGTCGGCCGGGATGTTGCCGAGGTCGACGCAGTCGATCGTGCCCGGTTCGAACCGGCCGTCCGCCGGGCGTTCGACGGCGGCCACGGTCACGTCCAGTCCGCAGATCTCGGCGGCCCGGCGCAGCCGGTTCGCGTCGCCGATCACCACGGGCCTGCTGGTGCGGTAGGGCTCGCCGTCGGCCAGCGCCTTGACGACGACCTCCGGCCCGACACCGGCCGCGTCACCCATCGTGATCGCGATCACCGGACGTCCCATGGCTGTCTCACTCCCTCTCGCAGGCGCCGTAGCACCCGCACCATCGTGTTCTCGTCGCCGAACGCGCCGGACTTCGTGACGACCGGCAGGCCGTCCGCGTCCAGCAGCACCACGCCCGGTTCCAGTTCGCCGACCACCCGCGCCCGGTCCAGCCCGCGGGCGACCAGCGCCGCCCGGGCCGTGTCGCCGCCGGTCGCGACCAGGGCGCCGATCCGCGCGCCGTGCGCGGCCAGCCCGCTGCCCAACGCGGCGGCGATCTCCCCCGCCCGTTCGGGCCGCACCGGCTCGGCCGGGTCCGGGGTCACCAGCACGTCCTCGCCGCGGTCGAGCGCGGCGGCCAGCGCCCCCTCGTCGCCGAGCACGACGGGGGTGACCAGGCCGGCCAGTGCGGCGGACTGTGCCCTGGCGACCTCGTGCGCGCTGCCGACCAGCAGCAGGACCGGCCCGTCCACGTCGAGGCGGGGTGGCGCGGCGGGCGCTGCCGGATGCAGGTGGCGGGCCAGGCCGCCGGACCCGGCCAGCACGACGTCCGGGATGGTCCTGGCCGCCGCGGCGATCGCGGCCAGGTCGGTGGCCTGTTCGGCGTCCACCAGAACCAGGTCGGATCCGACGGCCGCGGCCTTGGCCAGCAGGGCGGGCAGCAGGCCGGCGCGGACCTCGGTGAGCCCGGCACGCCGGACGGTACGGCCGGTCAGGTCCAGCCGGGTGGCCAGCGGGACACCGTGTACGTAGGTGAGACCGTCCACTGTGGTGCGGCCGGCGGCCGGGAACGCGGGCGCCAGCACCGTCAGCACCCGGGTGCCGCGCACGTCGGCGACGGCGCGGGCGGTGGCGGCCAGTTCGATGGCCACGTGGCCGCGCAGCAGTGAGTCGATCTTCTTGTAGACGGAGAACCCGGCCCGAGCGGCCAGACCGGCGGCCTGCGCGGTTCGCGCAGCCGCCTCGGCGGCGGTGCGGGCCCGGGTGTCGGTGTCGATCGCGACGCAGGGCACCGCGGGCAGGTCGTGCGCGCTGTCGAGCAGGATGACGGCCGGCCCCGGTGTGGCGAAAGCGACTGCCGTGTCAGCGGCACCGGTGAGGTCGTCAGCGATGACAGCGAGCCGTTCGCCCATCGCACCCCCTTCCGGTCGGGACCGACGCTACGCCATCCTGCGCACAACACGCAATTCAGAAGACAGTTGCGCATAACACGCAGTACGGCGTGGCATCCATGACTTCTCGGATGACAGGAACAGTTGCTAAGGTCTGCAATTGCGACAGTCCTGCAGGCTGTAGTGCCACTGTCTCGCCAACCGTGCGGGCGGGTTGAGGAAGGATTCCGCGGCATGCAGACGACGGGCGCACCCGGCGGGGTGGTCAGGTGAGCAGGCCGCTCTACCAACTCAAGGCGGAGTTCTTCAAGACGCTCGGACACCCGGCACGCATCCGGGTGCTGGAGTTGCTGTCCCAACGCGAACACGCCGTGGCCGAGATGCTGCCCGAGGTCGGCATCGAGGCGGCCAACCTGTCCCAGCAGTTGGCGGTGCTGCGCCGAGCCGGACTGGTGACCACCCGCAAGGAAGGCTCCTCCGTCTACTACTCCCTGACCAGCCCGGACGTGGCCGAGTTGCTGCGTGTGGCCCGGCAGATCCTCACCGGCATGCTGTCCGGACAGATCGAACTGCTGGAAGACCTGCGCGCCCCGGTCAGCTCGAGCACCGCGCGAAAACCCGCGGAGCGCGCGTCGGAGTAGCGCACGCGCCACGGCCCGGTGGCATCCCCGCAACGTGTCGGGTGTCGCACACCCTGTTACTTGCGAAGTTCTTTAAGTGTCGAGATGATGAAAACCTTCAACCGGGATGGGGAGGCGATGAGCGGGTTCGTCATGACGTTGCGCGCCCAGGCCGAGCAGGCCGGCGACGCGCTGGAACACGCCCATCGGGCCGGTGACGACCAGCAGGTGCACCGGCACGGCGCTCGGTTGCTCGACCTGCTGGACCGCGCCGCCGCCCACGGCGTCGACACCACCGGCTGGGTGCCGCCGGACACCGTGGCACTGGCCGACACCGCGGCGGGGGAAGGACTCGCGATGACATCGACGCCCCGCACCCGGCGCATCCCCACACCGCGCGCGCAGGCGGCGACGGACACCGCCACCGAGTCGGCCGTCGCCGTGGTCGGTGACGGCAGCGCACAGCCACCCGTCACGCCCGACGGCCCGGACGTGTCACTGGGCAGCCGGCTGGACGGTGACGCGGCGGTGATCCACGCGCGAACCGGCCTCTCGGTCCGCGCGGTTCCCCTGTACGCCTGCGACACCGACGACCTCACCGCCCAGGTGCGAGCCCTCACGGCGGACGCGGGGGCGGTCTTCCTGACCCGCACCGACCAGGTCCGCGCCCGCACCACCCAGCAGGCGCTCTACGACGCGGGCGGCCCGCCCGTCCTCACCGACGCCGACACCACGGCGATCACCCTCACCGCCGCGCTGCTGACGGCCATCGGCCGCGCCGGTTACCAACCGGCGGGCAGTCGAGTGCTCGTCGCCGGGGCGGACTCGCTGCCCGAACTGTGCCCGCTCCTGGTCGCCGCCGGCGTGGGGGACATCAGCAGTTGGACCACTGACGATGCGCACGCCTTCCCGGTGCGGGATCTCGCCGGGCACGCCACAGCCGTGGTCGACCTGACGGGTACCGTGGAGCCGCCGGACCGGCAGCCCGGCTGGCCGGCCGTCATCACACCGGACGACGCGGGCATGTTCCGCATGCTGCCCGCTCCCGGACTGATGCGGGCGCTGGCCGGTCACCAGGACGCGACCCTGGACGTCGACGTGTCACGGGCGGCGGCACTCGCCCTCGCGGCGGCAACCCCACCGGACCGGCCGATCCCTGACCCGGCCGATCCCGATCTCGCCGAAGCCATCGGCGTCGCCGTGCTGCGAGTGCTCGCCCGGCGCCCACCGGCACGAGCCCTACGATAGGACGGTGCTGGTGCGACGGCCCACTCCCTTGTGGTGGGTGTACTACCAGTACAACGGCAAGCTGCCGGACCGTTTCCGGGACTGGGTCGTCCACGACGTGACGTGCCGGACCTGGCTGCTGCGGGTCTTCGTGCGGGGACTGGTGATGGTCGCACCGATCGCCGCCGCACTCTTCGTGGTGCTGCTGTGGTGGGGGCATTCCTGGCCGCTGGCGGCGGGGTCGATCGTGCTGGGACTGTTGGTCAACCTGCGGTACTCGCTGTCCTACTCCGAGGAGAGCGCGAACAGTCGCCTGCTCCGCTACGG